>CAZFGE010000015.1:0-14301 GCA_964518415.1 uncultured Muribaculaceae bacterium | reverse complement strand
AATGTGGTATTACTATTGAAAACTTTAATGATATCAAAGTAGGAGATGTCATTGAAGGATATGAGATGGTAGAACAAGAAAGATAAAATACATAAAATACGAGGTTTTTACTCGTATTTTTTTATATTTAATGTTATAATTAAATATAGTAGGTGAGGATATGGAAATAAGTGAATTATTTAATATATATAATAATTATAAAAACCGTATAAATGATTTATGGAGGTCACTTTGACCCAGATAAACTAAATGTTAGATTAAAAGAACTAGAAGAAAAAACTAATGATCCTGATTTTTGGTCTAATAGAAGAGAATCTGAAAAAGTAATTAGTGAAATTAATAGTATAAAAAGAAAAATAGAAAGTGTATCTTCTTTAAAAGAAAAAATATTAAGTAATGTTGACTTGATAGATGAACTTAAACAAAATGAAGATATAGAACTTAAACAATTAGTAGAAGAAGAAGTTGAATTTATAAGTGATGAACTAGATAGTCTAGAAGTTGAAATTCTTCTTTCTGGCAAATATGATTCATGTGATGCTATTTTAGAACTTCACTCAGGTGCAGGTGGAACTGAAGCATGTGACTGGGTTAATATGCTTTATAGAATGTATGATAGATGGTGTTTTAAACATAACTATAAAATTGAAGTACTTGATCAAGAAGAAGGAGATACAGCTGGACTTAAAAGCATCACCTTAATGATTAAAGGTATTAATGCATACGGATATTTAAAAGGAGAAAAAGGTGTTCATAGATTAGTTAGAATATCACCTTTTGATTCAAACTCTAGAAGACATACTTCATTTGCATCTGTTGATGTAATACCTAATTATGAAAATGAAGATATTGATATTGAAATTAAAGACTCTGATATTAGAGTAGATGTATATAGAAGCAGTGGTAAAGGTGGACAAGGTGTTAATACTACAGACTCAGCTGTAAGAATTACACACCTTCCTACTAAAATAGTTGTTACTTGTCAAAATGAGAGAAGTCAAATTCAAAATAAAGCAACAGCTATGATGGTTCTTAAAAATAAGCTTTATCAATTAGAGTTAGAAAAAAGAGAAAATGAATTATCAAATTTAAAAGGTGATTTAATGGATATAAATTTTGGATCACAAATTAGAAGTTATGTAATGCATCCATATTCAATGGTTAAAGATCATAGAACAAATACTGAAACATCTCAAGTTGATAAAGTAATGGATGGAGATATTGATATATTCATTAATTCATATTTAAAGGAAGTGAAATAATGTTTTTAAAAAAGAGAAAAGAAAAAGTAGATGAAATATTTAAAAAAATACAAAATAAGCACTTAGTAACTAGATATTTAAATTTAATATTAGGTTGCTCTTTAATGGCATTTGCGTTTGATTTATTTTTCGCACCTAATAATATAGTTTATGGTGGATTATCAGGTGTATCAATAGTTTTAAATAAAACAATTGGAATGGATAAATCTTTATTTGTACTTATTATGTCAATTGTGTTATTATTCTTAAGTTATTTTACTTTAGGTTGGGAAAAAACTAAAGGCTCAATTGCTGGATCTATTATATATCCAATTATGATGAAGATACTTGATCCATTTTGCGCAGTAATTGATTTAGATACAACAAATATATTATTAATTATTGTATTTGGAGCTTTAATTTGTGGTTTTGGTAGTGGTGTTAACTTTAAATCAGGTTTTTCTTGTGGAGGAACTGATATACTAAATCAAATAGTTTCTAAATATGGTAAAATGTCTATAGGAAAAGCTATGATACTAACTGATGGAATAATAGTATTAGGAGCAGGATTCTTCTTAAGTGATAATTATTATGCTTTTGAAAATGTAATGTACGCAATAATAGTTTTATATATAATTAGTTTAATTGCTGATAAAGTAATCCTTGGAATATCACAATGTAAAGCATTTTATATAGTAACTGAACATGAAACTGATGTAAAAAAATATGTAATGAATCATTTAAGTAGTGGTGTAACTGTCTTAGATGGTAGAGGAGGATACACAGGAGATCATCAAAAGGTAATTATGTGTATAATTCCAACAAAAGATTATTTTCTTGCTAAAGAAGGAATATTAAGTATAGATCCAAACGCTTTCTTCTTAGTAACAGATGCCTATGAAGTTAGTGGAGGAGTAAGGAGGAACGCATGAGTTTAATTAAAATGAGTCATGTCAAAAAAGTATATAAAACAGGAGTTACTGCTATATATGATCTTGACCTTGCAATTGAAAAAGGAGAATTTGTATTTATTATAGGTTCAACTGGATGTGGAAAATCAACTTTAATAAAAATGCTTTATAGAGAAGAAAAACCAACAAGTGGTACTATCTTAGTAGGTGGTTTAAATGTTGGTAAAATTAAAAACAATAAAGTATATAAATTAAGAAGAAAACTTGGTGTAGTATTCCAAGACTATAAATTACTTCAAAAGTCAACAGTATATGAAAACGTAGCATTCGCACTTGAAGTGTTAGGTACACCTAAATCAGAAATATATCCTAAAGTAGTTAAAGTGTTAGACTTAGTTGGACTTAAACATAAAGCAAATAATTATCCAAATCAATTATCAGGTGGAGAACAACAAAGAGTTGCAATCGCACGTGCTATTGTAAATGGTCCAAAACTACTTATTTGTGATGAACCAACAGGTAACTTGGATGAAATAACTAGTATGGAAATTATGAAAGTATTAGAAGCAGTTAATGCAATGGGGACAACTATTATAATGGTTACACATGATACAGATATAGTTAATAAATTAAAGAAAAAAACAATCCTACTTGATAGTGGACGTATTTTAAAAATCTTCGAGAAAGGAACTTATAATCATGAAAACATTAAGAATTCTAAGTAGAAGTTTTAGAGATGCTTTAAGAGGAGTATTTAGAAACTTCTCATTATCACTTGCTTCTATATCATGTATTACAATAACTCTTCTTGTTGTATCGTTATCACTAATACTTTCAAGTAATGTTAATAATATAGCATCACTTATCGAAGATGATGTAACTATTGTGGCATTTTTAGATGTTGATATTACTGAAGATGATTCAAATAAAGTTTTAGAAAATATTAAAAAAATTGATAATATTGATGAAGTTAAATATCAATCTAAAACAGAAATAGCTGATGAAATGAAAAAGTCATCAGAAGTATATGCTAATATAATGAATGAATGGACAAATGATGAAAATCCACTTCAATCAACATATTTAATAAAAGTAAAAGATATTGAATCAATTGGAAAAACTGCAGAAGAAATACAAAAAATAGAACATGTTCAAACTACTAAATATGGAGAAGGTATGGTTGAACAATTAGTATCTGTATTTAAAATAGTAAGAAACATTTCACTTGGAACTGTAGTTGCCTTAATAATTGTTACAATATTCTTAATTACAAATACAATTAAGATAACTATTTATTCAAGAAAAAGAGAAATAGAAATTATGCGTTTAGTTGGAGCATCTAATATAAATATAAAAATACCATTTTTATTTGAAGGATTATATCTTGGAATACTAGGCGCTGTTATTCCAATTATAGCTACATGCTATGGATATGCAATCCTATACGAAAAATTTGATGGAAAAATGTTTTCAGAATTTATTAGATTAGTAGAACCTATGCCATTTTTATATTCAGTATCAGGTGTATTAATTTTAATAGGAATGTTTGTTGGTATGCTAGGAAGCCTTCAAGCTGTTAGAAAGTATTTGAAAATCTAAGGAGGGGTATTATGTTTGAACAATTAAGAGAATATTTAAAGAATAATTATAATGAAGAAATGTCTAGATTTGATACTTTAAAAAATCAAATGGAAGAATTGGAAGACAATTTAAAAGTTGATGATTCTGAATCTGTTTATCAAGATAACTTAAAAGCTCTAAATAAAAAATATGGACTATTTAAAAAAGGAACAAAAGAGTATAAAGAAGAATTAAATAAAATACAATCTGAGTATTTTGTAAAATTAAAAAAATTTGAAGAAGATCATAAACATTATTTAGAACTTAAAAAAGAAGCTTCTATGATTAATATATATGTTATTCAAAAAAAATTAGAGAGACTTAATAATGCAAATAGCCTAGAAGATTTAAAATTAACTGAAGATGATGCTGTAAAAATTATAAGTGGAGAAAGAACTTTTTAGTTCTTTTTTTTTATGTAATACATAAACTTATATGGGTGATTTAAGTGAATTATAAAATAGGTGATTTGGTAACACGTATTTCACATAATAATGATTTATTATTTAAAATAAAAACTATAAATGATAATATCTGTATTTTAGAAGGAGTTAACATTAGATTAATTGCAGATAGTAATATTGATGATTTAAAGCACTCTAATAATATAGATGATGATAGTGAATTTTTATCAAGAATTGAGCCGATTAAAATAGATAGAGATGATTATTTTTATTTGCCTGGTAAGATACTTCATATTGATTCAGATGAAGATTATTTAAAAAGATGTATGAACTATTATAAAAAATCAAATATACTAGCTAAAGGAATATTAGAGCCAGAGAGTGAAATGTCTATTAAAATAAGTAAATATTTAGAAGAATATAGGCCTGATATTTTAGTAATAACAGGACACGATGCATATAATAAAAAACTTGATACATATAAAAATAGCATTTATTTTGTAAATTCAATTAATGAAGCAAGAAAGTATGAAAAAAGTCATGATAAATTAATTATTATTGCTGGTGGATGTCAGTCTAATTATGAAGCATTAATTAAAGCAGGAGCTAACTTTGCATCAAGCCCTAAAAGAGTAAATATTCATGCTTTAGATCCAGCAATCATTGCTTCTACTTTAAGTTTATCCGATATATCTGAAGATATTGATTTAAAAAAAGTGCTTGATAAGACAAAATATGGAAGTAATGGTATAGGTGGTATAAAAACCAGGGGTACTATGTATATAGGATATCCTAGATAGGAGAAAAATGAAAATAGATATTGTTAAAGATGAGTTAAATTCTCATATAGGTGATAAAGCAATAATTAAATGTAATTTAGGAAGAAATAAGATTGAATCATATGATGTTATTATAAAAAAGCTATATAACCATATATTTATTGTTGAGGTAAAATACAATGATATTGCGCAATTAAAGTCTTTTTCTTATTCAGATATTATAAATAAGACAATTAAGATAAAATATTAAAAATTTGCAATTTGTAAATAATGTGATAAAATGAAGATAGTTAATAACTGAAAGGAGAGATTTCATGAAAATAACATCAGTTAACGTAAGAATTGCTGAAAGCGCAGACTCTAAAATGAAAGGAATCGCATCTGTAATTGTCGATGATTGTTTCGCAATTCATGATATTAGAATTATAGATGGTGAAAAAGGATTATTTACTGCAATGCCTAGTAGAAAAACTAGCTCAGGTGAATATAGAGATGTAGCACATCCTATTACATCTGATTGTAGACAATTATTCAATGACGCTATCCTAGAAGAATACAATAAACAATTACAATCTACAGAAACTTCTGAATAAGAAGTTTTTTTCATATTTAATATCTTTATTCATATAATTAAATGGGTGATAGAATGGATAAAGATATAGTATATAATCATAGCATTACACTAAATGAAAGAAAAAGTATTAATATTACAGGAGTAAAGAAAATAGATAGTTTTGATGAGTCAGAATTTTTGCTGGAAACTATTATGGGTTATATTACTCTTAAAGGTGAAGAATTAGAAATTATTAAGCTAGATACATACCAAGGAAATGTTTCAATAAAGGGTAAGATAAATGGACTTACCTATATGGAATCTCCTAATAAAAAAGAAAAAGAATCCATGCTAAATAAATTGTTCAAATGAGTTTAAATATACAAATTAAAACAATTATTCTATCAATATTGTATGGAATATTTATATATTATTTTCTATTAATAAATAAAAAGATAATATATAATAAATCAATTGTTATTAAAATAATTGGAACATTATCTATAATGATTTTAATAACGCTTTTATTCTTTTTGTTATTAATCAATATTAATAATGGATATATACATATTTATGAATTTGTTTTAATAATACTTTCAATTGCGCTCTTACATAAAAGATGATATAATTTTTATGGTGATAATATGAGTAAGAAGGTATCTAAAAAGGCAAAAAAAAGACTAGTTATCTTTGGTATACCATGTGTAATTATAATTATGTATTTTTTGTTACAATTACTTATGTATTCATATAAAATCTATAATTTAAAAGTAACACAACATAAACTTGATGTTCAAATGGAAAATTTAAAAAGTGAAGAAAAAGAAAAAAGAAATGAAATTGAAAAACTAAGTACAGAAGACGGAATTGCGAATTACGCAAGAGAAGAATTTTCATATTCAAAAAATGGTGAATATAAAATAAAAATAAAAGAAAAAGATAAAAAAGAAGAAAAAGATTTATCTTTTACAGAATTTTTGCTAGATAAGGTTAAAAAATTTGATTATTATTATGCTTATAATATAGTTGGAATAATATCAATTATAGTTATTGTAATTATAATGAGTTCAAAAAAGAAGGACTAAATAGTCCTTTTTAAAATTGACAAAATGTAAATATTAGTTTAATATATACTTTGTTCGAGGGGTGATCTTATGATAAGTAAAGAAATTGATGAACTATATAGTATTGAATCATTAAGAAAAAAACTTAAGGAAAAGCTTAAGGAATATGACTATGATGAAGCAATTAACTTAGAAATTGATAAAAAAGTTATGAGAGAAATATTACTTAATGAAGAAGATAATAGTTTTGCAATTCCATTTGATTTAGTTAAAAAACTTGATTTATCTAATTTTTCGTTTAATGGAGTTAATATTAGATTTTTAAATTTTAAAGGTTCAACAGGAGTTAAAATAAATCCACAAAAAGTTGATAATAAAGATTTATCTTATTGTGTTTTAGAAGGCGCAGAAATAAAAGGTTCTTTTAACGATACAATTATTTATTATACTAATTTTAAAGGAACAAAAGGAATAAAAATAAATCCACAAAAAATTAGAGGTAAAAATTTAGCCGGTTGTGTTTTAACAGATACAACACTTACAGGTTCATTTGACGGAGTGAATATTAGAGGAACTGAATTTAATGGTTCTAAAGGCGCTATAATTGATATTGATAAAATTTATCAAAAAAATATTAAATATACGGATTTAACAGATACATTAGTGTATCCAAATAAGAGAATTAGCTCAAATTATGATAGTATAGATTTTGATAGTCAAAATGTAAAAACATTAACTAAATTATTAAAAAGAAGATAATATCTTCTTTTTTAGTTGCATATTTATTTTATTGTGATATAATAAAAAACCAGTAAAAAAGGGGGAACATCTAATGTTAAATAAAAAACATCTTTCGATTATTAGAAAAACACTAACAGATGAGCTTGAAAATTATACAGGAAAAGATTATATTAAACTTGAAATAGATGAATTTAGATTGAAACAAATTCTTGTAGAAAATGGTTCATTTGCAATCGATTTTAATCTTGTGAAAAAACTTGATTTATCAAATTTTAATTTTAGTAAAGTTGATATATCAACACTTGATTTTACAAATTCAAACGTATCTACGATTGATCCACAAAAAGTTTTAAATAGAGATTTACATTTGTGTAAATTAAATGGAGTAGAGCTTACAGGAACATTTGATGACGTTTTAATTGTTGGTACAGATTTTACCGGTTCAAAAGGAGCTAGAATTAATCCAGAAAAAGTAGCATATAGAAATTTAAGTTGTGCAAAATTAACAGATGCTAAACTAACTAAAGATGTAAAAAGCGTTTATATTGCAGGAACTGACTTTAGTGGTTGTATTGGTGAAACTAGAATTTTTGTTGATACTTTAATTGATAAAGATTTAAGATATGCTAAATTTAATGGTACCGAATTGATTGGATCATTTAGATTTGCTAAGGTTGAATATGCAGATTTTAGTCATTCAAAAGGTGCTTTAATTGATGCTCAAAGAGTATATGATAGAAGCTTAAAAGGAACAAAACTTGCCGATACAAAAGTAATTGGTACAATAAGTAAAGATAACATAGAAGAAGCTGATTTTTATGGCTGTATCAATCACGAAGAATTGAAAACAACACGTGAAGTAAAAAGATTGGTTAAAATTATAAAAGATGATTTTAAAAAATAGAAGGTTAAAATAAACCTTCTATTTTTTCATTATTATCAATTTTCATATTTAAATAAGCAGGGGATTTTGATAATGCCGGCATATCAATAATGCTTCCTAAAAAAACTACAATAAATCCAGCACCACTTTTAAGTTCTATATTTTTAATTTCTACATCAAAGTCTGTGGGATTACCAAGTAATTTTGGATTATCTGATAAAGAGTATTGTGTTTTAGCAATACATATAGGTAGGTTAGAAAAACCTAGACTATTTATTTCATCTATTTTTTTATTAATTAAGTCTGTATAAATAATATTACTTGCTCCATATATTTCATTACATATTTTATTTATCTTATCTTTAATAGGTAAATCTAAATCATATAAGAATTTAAATTTATTTTCATTATTACATAATTCAATTATTTTTTTAGCAACATCAATTGCACCATTACTACCTTTACTATAAGCATCAGATACCTCAAATGGTACATTGAGATTTTCTACATGTTTTTTAACAAATTCAATTTCATCTAATGTATCAGTTGAGTATTTATTTAAAACAACTAGTATATTTGAATTAAATTTTTTCATATTTTCGATATGTCTATCTAAGTTACATATTCCTTTATTTATAAGTTCTATACTTGGTTTATCTATTTCATCTTTAGAAGCATATCCATTGTGTTTTAAAGCTTTTATAGTTACATTTATAATTACTAAATCAGGTATAATATTATTTCTACATTTAATATCAAAGAATTTTTCGGCTCCTAAGTCACTTCCAAATCCAGCTTCTGTAATTACGTAGTCAGCTAAAGAAAGCCCAAGTTTAGTAGCTATAATAGAGTTACATCCATGAGCTATGTTAGCAAAAGGACCACCATGAATAATAACAGGGTTGTTCTCTAAACTTTGAACTAAGTTAGGTTTTAAAGCATCTTTAAGTAAAATCATTAAACTATCTATACAGTTTAGGCTGGATGCAAATACTGCCTTATTATCATAAGTATATCCAATTAATATATTTTCTAATCTTCTTCTTAAGTCATTTAAATCATTAGATAAACATAAAATAGCCATAATTTCACTTGCAGCTGTTATAGTAAAGTGTTCTAATCTATTATTTAGTTTAACTTCTCTTAAAGCTCTATCATTAACATCTAAGCATCTTTTAAATAAAACTTTATTAGGGTCTATATTTAAATTATTTCCTTGGTATATATGATTATCAATTATTGATGCAAGCAGGTTATTAGCTGAAGTTATTGCATGCATGTCACCAGTAAAGTGTAGGTTAATAGTTTCCATTGGAACTATTTGAGAGTACCCACCACCAGTTGCTCCTCCTTTAACACCAAATACAGGTCCCATAGAAGGTTCTCTTAAAACGGCTAAAGAGTTTTTACCTAGCTTTCTAAGTGCATCATTAATTCCAATAGCTAGAGTAGTCTTACCTTCACCATATGGAGTAGGGTTAATTGATGTCGTTAAAATTAATTTACCTTTTTTTTCACTTGTATATTTTTTATAATCAATTTTTCCTATATAGTTTCCATAAGGAATAATATCACTTATTCCGATTTTTTTAGCTATATCATAAATATTTTCTAATTTAGCATTGTAAGATATTTCTATATCAGTCATAATATCACCTAATTAATTATATAATTAATAAAAAAATATTTGAAATATTTATAAAAAAATACTATAAAAAAAAATTAAAATGTGTTAAAATGAACTTAGGGTGATGATAATGACACTTGAAGATGTAAAGGTTGCTTTAGATAGTAATTTAGAATTAACAGATGAGTTAAGAGATAATATTTATGGTTTAGTTCATATCTTCAATGAAAAATATCCTGATATCTCACTTAACAATTTATGCAATAATTTAAGAACTTTAAAAATAGTTAAATCTAATAAGTTTTTAAATAAAAGAGTATCTAAATATAATTATTTAACAAATACAATTGAGTTTAATATTGAAGTGATGAATGAAGGATATGATATGAAGCATGTTCTTATGTATGATTTGCTTCAAGTAATTACCAATAATGGTGTAATGACTGGATTTAATCAAAATGATCAATTTAGAGCACTTAATGCAGGATATACTGAAATACTTGCTAATAATTTAGTCGGAAACGAATCAGATATATCTAATCTAGATTCTGAAATAATCTCTACCAATATAATTTCCTATATACTAGGAGATGATACATTATTTAATGCATACTTTAATAATGATGCAGCATTACTAACAAATGCAATGTTAGAGAAGGGATTTGAATAATATGGATAAGAATTTTGAAATAATGAAAGCAATGAATTATGCTTATGATAATCCAGAAAGTAGAGAACAAGTAAATATACATGAAAAATTAGTTGAAATATCTAATAAATGCGTAATTAATCCAAATGTAGCTGAAATGATATGTTCATATGCTAGTTTAAGTAGTGAGGAAAATGCTTATAAAAAAGCTTTGGAAGGATTAAAAGCTGTAAAAACTTTAGATAGTGGAATGGATAGAGTAAGAACAATGTAAATTGTTCTTTTTTTTATTCTAATGGGCCAGTTCCCTTAATATAATAAAGAAGTTTTATTTTATTATTATTGGCTAGTTTTCCATTTATTGGATTTATTATAATGCCTTCTACATTATCAGGTATTTTATACCAAGTATCAGTATCATCATTTTCCAACTCTTCCATAGTATCAATCCAAATGTTTTTCATAACACTACCAACTTTTACATCTACGGGTTTGTTATCATCGTATCCCATCCATATACCGGTTACATATTTTTTGTTATATCCAAATATTAAATGATCAGTATCAGTAGTACCTGTTTTTATTGCATATTTTTTACTTATTTTAGGAGCAATCATTAAACAAGTAGGCTGATTATAGTCAACTAAATTTTTATCATATGAACTAGTTAATAATTCATTTAAAATAAATGTAGTACTTTTATCTAATACTTCCTTTTTAGTATCTTTATATTTATATAAAACATTTCCATTCATATCGAGTACTTTTTTTATAAAGTGTGGCTTATTATAAGTGCCTAGGTTTGCAAATGTAGAATAAGCACCCATCATATCAAGAATATTTACCTCATCAGTTCCAAGAGCAGATGAAATATTGTTATCAATACTTTTTATTCCTAATTCTTCAGCTTGTTCTTTAAGAGTATTTTCTCCTAGGAATAAATGCGTTTTTATTGCATATATGTTATCAGAATAAGCAATTGCAGCACTCATACTTATTGGACTATTTGCATATATATCATTATAGTTTTTAGGTGAGTAGCTTTTATTTTTATCAATATTAAATGTTGTTTTTTCACTTGTAAATGTACTAGATGGAGTAAAACCATTTTCAAGTGCCGCATAATATAAAATAGGCTTTATAGTTGAACCTACCTGTCTTTTACTTTGAACAACTCTATTATATTCACTTTTCTTATAATCATATCCTCCTGCTATAGCCTTTATCTCACCATTTTCAGGATTCATTATTACACTTGCAATTTGTAAGTTATCATCATTCATATACTTATGAATATTTTTATCTAAAATATTATTTGCCTTTTCATCAAATGTTGTATATATTTTAAGTCCTCCTGTTTCTATTAATGATGATGGAATGGTAGAGATACTTCTTAATTCAGTCATAACTGCATCTTCAAAATATTTAGTTATAGTACTATTAAATTCTTCATCAGTTTTTTTAAAGTTTAGTTTTTCATTATATGCTTTTTCCATCTCATCTTTTGTTATATATTTATTTTTTACCATAGCTTCAAGAATAATTTTTTGTCTTTTTTTAGCTTTATCATAATTTATTAAAGGTGAATAGTTTGATGGAGATTTTGGAATTCCTGCAAGTATAGTAGCCTCAGAGAGTGTTAAATCACTTGCTTTTTTTCCAAAATAGTAAAGACTAGCATTATTAATTCCAAATACACCACCATAGTTAATTGTATTAAGATATCCTTCAAGAATTTTATCTTTTTTATAATGTGTTTCTAATCTAACTGTTAATATTGCTTCAACTATTTTTCTATTCCATGTTTTATCAAATGTAAGAAATAGGTTTTTAGCAAATTGTTGTGTTATAGTTGATGCTCCTTGTATATTTTCTTTATGCTTAATATTAACAATCATAGCTTTTATAATTCTAAGAGGATCAAATCCAAAATGTTTATAAAAATTTTTATCTTCAATTGATATTGTTGCATTTTTTAAATATGTACTTATTTCACTTAATTTTACCCAATCTTTATTTTGATTATTAAATACTTTATTATCACTGCTATACATATATATAGAACCAGCACTTTTAATAGGAAGTTTAGGACTCACTTTCGCATATATAAAAATACCTGTATAAGTTATAGAACATATAATAACTAAAAGCATAAATAGCTTAAATAATCTTTTTAATATGAACATATAATCACCTATATTTTATTATTTATAAAATATTGGAAATTATAACACTTGATTAAATAAAAAAATATGGTATAATTACGTTTGAAATGAGTGATTTTTATGTCTAAGTGTAGAATTAACTACAAAATAAATGATGATGAGTTTAATACATTAGGAATATATAAAAATAATAAACTTACATTTATGGAAGATGATATTAAGTTTAATGTTACTTTTAAAGAAGATTGTTTAGAACTTAATAGAGAAAATAGTGAATATAAAATAAATCTTATAATAGGATCTAATCCATCTTGTACATATGAATTAAAAGATGTTATGTATAAAAAAATGTCTATGAATGTAGAGACAAAATCACTTGAAATAAGTAATAATACAATAAAAGCAAAATATAAATTAGAAGGTACTTTATTTAATCTAAATTTAACGTATGAGGTGATAGAATGATTATAGATGTTTTAAATGAAAAAATAGCTGAAATTTTAGGTAATGATAGTATTCATGTAATTAGATCTAACAGACGTGAGTTATGTGATTATCAATCAGATGATGTATTTAAACTAGCTAAAACAGAACATAGAAATCCAATGGAAATAGGTAGTGAAATAGTTGAAAAAATTAATGCTATTAGTGATTTTTCAGACTATTTTAAATGTGTTGAATTTGTACGTCCTGGATTTATTAATATAACTGTAAGTGATAAGCTAATTAATAGAGTTTTACGTGATATGATGAATAAACCTAAATTTGGTCTTAAAACTCCTGAAAAACAAGAAACTTTCTTCTTAGATTATGGTGGACCTAATGTTGCAAAACCTCTTCATGTAGGACATATGAGAACAGCAATAGTAGGTGAGGCTATTAAAAGAATTATTTCTTATATGGGACACAAAACTATATCAGATGTACACTTAGGAGATTATGGACTTCAAATTGGACAAGTTATATATGGTATTAAAAAAGATGGTATTGATATTAATGATATTACTTTAGAATATCTTGAAGAGACTTATCCTAAGATGAGTGCTTTATGTAAAGTTGATGAGTCTGTTAAAGAAGAATGTGCAACTATTACAAAAGAACTTCAAGATGGAAATGAAGAGTATCAAAAATTATGGAAAGTAATACTTGAAATATCAGGAAATGATATAAAAAGACTTTATAGATACTTAGATGTATCATTTGACCTATGGCAAGGTGAATCAGATGCATATAAATATATAGGTGCTACAGAAGACTTTTTAAATAGTAAAAACTTACTTGAGGTAAGTGAAGGAGCTAAAATAGTTAATGTTAAAGAGGATACAGATAAATTAGAAGTTCCACCTTTCTTATTTGAAAAATCAAATGGAGCATACCTTTATGGTACAACTGATTTAGCGACTATTTATGAGAGAATGGAAAGATTTAATCCAGATCATATTTTATATATAGTTGATAATAGACAAAGCCTTCATTTTGAACAAGTATTTAGAGTATGTAAAAAGTCAGGCTTAACTCCTAATACTGGACTTGAATTTTTAGGATATGGTACAGTTAATGGAATGGATGGAAAACCTTATAAAACAAGAAGTGGAGATGCTCCTAAACTTGATAGCTTATTTAATGAAGTTGAGATGCCGTTAGTTGAAGTATTAGGAGAAATG
>CAZFGE010000014.1:0-14384 GCA_964518415.1 uncultured Muribaculaceae bacterium | reverse complement strand
TCTGAAATTCTAACAACACAACCTTCTAATGTCATTGGAACAAGTCTTGATATAGCATCTTTATCAGTGTAACAATCATTATATTCTTTTAAGAATTGTTCTTGGGTTTTTTCTCTTGGTTTATATTCACCCATTACAAATTCACCATTATGGCATAATATTCCATCTAATGTTTGAAGTGTTAAATTACTACCTTTACCATTGTTTTCAACGTCCATCAATAATCTTGCACTTTGAACATTATGATTAAAATAAGTATTATCGTATTTTAGTGATAACTCATTTAAAATAGCCTCGCCTGTATGTCCAAATGGAACATGGCCTAAATCATGACCTAGTGCAATTGCCTCAATTAAATCTTCATTTAAGTTTAAAGCTCTTCCTATAGTTCTTGCAATTTTAGATACAAATTGAACATGTACCATACGCTTAGATATATTATCATTATTCTCTCCACTAAATACTTGTGTCTTATCAATATATCTTGTGTAAGATAGAGAATAAATAATTCTATCAATATCTCTAAAATAACTTGGTCTTAAATCTTCCTCATAAGGTTTTAAGTGGATTGCCTCTGAATCTTTACATGCATATTCTGAATAAGTATTTTCATATTTTAACATTCTATCTTTTATATTCATATTACCACCTCTTAAATTATAGCATTTTTTTAAATAGAAATCTATCATTTCATCAATTCCAACAGATGTATCAAATACTTCTGATTTCTTTGCCTTCAAATAAGTTTGAAATAGTTTCTAATTTGTCTTTCATATAAAACCTCCTATTTTTTAAATTTAAAAACTATTTACAACATACTACATTTTAATTATAACGAACGCTTGTACGCATGTCAATAAAAATAAAAAAATTAGTAAATTAATACTAATTTTATTCATATATTATAAACTCCAATTATACTTAATATTAACCTCTTAAGTCATCCAACATTTAAGCTATTGTCTTTTCATCTTTATATTCAGCAGCACCCCTTTTTAGCTTTTTCAATAACATTTCCAAGAGATACTGTAGCAATAATAGCTATTATTGCAAGTATTACTATTACAGCTAAAAGTTCTATAAGTGTAAAACCTTTTTGCATAAAACATCTCCTATTTTATACTCTAAGTTAATTATAATAAAGCATAAAAAAAGCAGATATTAATCTAATACTGCTTTTATTCTTCTAACACCTGCAGATGATGCTTCTTCTTTTTTTATTTTAAAGTGACCTAGTTCACTTGTATTTTTAACATGTGGTCCACCACATAATTCTTTTGATACATTGCC
This sequence comes from uncultured Muribaculaceae bacterium, assembly GCA_964518415.1. GTDB lineage: Bacteria > Bacillota_I > Bacilli_A > RF39 > UBA660 > CAJOJO01. The sequence goes on along the minus strand of CAZFGE010000014.1, from coordinate 13,094 downwards.
AATTGAATATACAGTTACTTGATCTGGATATTTTTCTATAAACATACATTCAGCGCCACTGTCTATTGCTTCTTGTTTTGACATTGATTCGCATACTACATCAAGTCCTGCATTTATCCATTCATTAACTAAATCTTCTACTTTAGTTTTCTCTTCATCAGTTAATTTATGATCACAGTTAAAATCAAAACGCATTCTCTCTTCAGTTATATTTGAACCTCTTTGATGAGTATCAGGATCTACTACAACTTTTAAAGCAGCATTAAGAAGGTGTGTTGCTGTATGATATTTAGTTTCAATTTCACTATTACCAGCAAGTCCACCTTTAAATTTACCTTGAGATGCAGTTCTAGATAACTCTTGATGTTCCTTAAATTTAGCTTTAAATCCTTCAACATCAACAGTAAGTCCTCTATCTTTAGCTTCCTCTTCTGTTAACTCAATAGGAAATCCATATGTATCATATAAATGGAATGCTTGTGTTGCATCTATATTATTTGTTTTACTTGCGATTTTTTCAAATTCTCTTAAACCTTTTTCTAATGTTCTATTGAATTTAACTTTTTCATTTTTTAAAACTTCAAGTACTACTTCTTTATTTTGTTCTAACTCACTATAGTATTTAGAATATAATTCAATTATTTTATTTGCAAGTATTTGTTCCCAATCAGAATTAATATCAATATTTAATTTTTTAGCTGTTCTGATTGTTCTTCTAATTAATCTTCTTAAGATATATCCTTGATCTGTATTAGATGGTTTTATACCTGCAGGATCAGCACTAATAAACACACTTGTTCTAATGTGATCTGCTATAATTCTCATCTCACGCTCATGTCCTTTATATGTAAGATTTGAAATTTCTTCAATTAAATTAATAACTGGAGTCCAAATAGAAGATTCATAATTATCAAGTTTTCCTTCTAATATTGCAGTAGTTCTCTCAACTCCCATACCAGTATCTACGTTTTTATTAGGAAGTTCTGTATATGTACCATCAGCATGTTTTTCATATTGCATAAATACATCATTCCAAATTTCAACCCATCTCTCATCTTCAGGATCAAATTTAGAAGGAACTTCATCTTCACTTCTAAAATAGAACATTTCAGTATCTGGTCCACATGGTCCTGTTTCTCCTGCTATCCAGAAATTATCATTACTAGTTGGTGCGATTCTCTCTTCTGGTATCCCTAAAGATAACCATATATCATGAGCTTCTTGATCAAATGGAATTTCATCATTGCCAGCAAATATAGTAACACCAAGTCTTTCAACTGGAATATTTAAAACTTGAGTTAAAAATTCAAAGCTCCAAGTAATTGATTCTTTTTTAAAATAATCTCCAAGTGACCAGTTACCTAACATTTCAAAAAATGTATGATGATATGTATCACCAATGTTTTCTAAGTCATTTGTTCTAACACATTTTTGATAATCTGTAAGTCTTGTTCCATATGGATGTTTAGCTCCCATTAAATATGGAATTAATGGTTGCATACCTGCAGTATTAAATAATACTGATGGATCATTTTCTGGAACGACTGGACTACTTGGTATTTGTTTATGTCCTTTACTAACAAAGAAATCTATATATAAGTCTTTAAGATTCATGTTGTACCTCCTCTAACATATTACTAACTTTTTTACCTAAATCAGGAATTGTTCCATCATTAGTTAATATAAAATCAAATTTTTTATAATCATCCAAATCAATTTCTGTTGGATGCATCTTTTCTTCATCTGTTAGACCATTATCAAAATTAGGTCTATCAATTCGAAGAGCATATATATTATCAAACTTATTTCTTGGAATGTCAATCTCTATTTTTAATCTTACATCACTAATTGTGATAACATCATAGAAAAAAGAATATACTTTTATATCTTCAACTAGTTTTTTCACAAAGAAATCACTACCTAATTCTTTTCTAATAATATCTGTTCCAAGCACTTGTAATAATTCTCTAGGTTTGGTCTCTTCTCTTCCATCCCATCCAGATATTTTTTTAGCATATTCCTTTATGTAAGATGAATACTGAAGATTTATAACTTTTAAATTCTTTTTTTCCAATTCATTTTTTATAAGAATTGCAGTTGTATCTTTTCCTGCTTGTGCCTTACCACTTATTAAAAATATTTTAGGATTTCTACTTTCCAAGATAATCACTCCTATACATTTTCAAATAAATCTATATCTATTTTATTCATAATAAACACTGTAATTGATTTTAAAACAGCAATTAAAGGTGTTGATATAACCATTCCTATTATACCAAAGAAATGGCCAAATATAAGTAGACCACAAATAATAGTTACAGGATGTAATTTTGTAGTCTTACTCATTATAACTGGTTGCATAAAGTTTCCTTCTAAGAATTGAATTACTACAATTGAGATAAGTGTTAAAATACCAGTTATTGGGCTTTTTGCAAATCCAACTATTACAGCAGGAATTCCACCAATATATGGTCCAGCATATGGTATAACATTTGTAATACCACAGAAAAGTCCAAATAAAAGTGGTGCTCTAAGTCCTACTAGAACAAAAGCAATTGATGTAATAACAAATACAAAGAATGCATCAATTATTGCACCATTAATAAATTTTCTAAGAGAGTTATTAACTTCATCACCTAATTCTTTAGCATCTTTTTGATATTTTTTTGGAAGAAGTGTAACTAATAATTCTCCCGCATTATCAAATCCCATAAGTAAGTAAAAACCAATAATTAAACCAATTAGAAATGTACCCATACCAGACACAAATACTTTTATAGTTTTAACTGCAGTATCTGGAAGTGTAGTTGTAAGTGATGTTGAGAATTCTTCCATTTTTGCAAATATGTTTGTTTTAACAGCATCAGCATTAAATCCATCAATTCTACTTAATTTAGCAAGAATATCCGTAACCCAATCTTTAACACTTTCAAATATAGATGGAAGTGTTTGAATAAAGTCATTAATTTGATCTTTTAAAATTGGTAAAATTGATCCTACTAAAAGAGCTAATAAACCTATGAATACAATATAAACAATTGTTGTGCCAAGAGATCTTTTAATACCCTTTTTTTGAAGTTTCTTTACCATTGGAGCAAATAGCCATGCAATAAATAAACCTATGAATAAAGGCGCCAATATTTTTAATATAACAAGTATTAAACTTTTAATATGAAGTTCTTTAAAAACCTTAATTATAAAGAAAAATGCTACAATTATTATAAAAATATAAGCAATTTTTAAAATATTATCGAGTAAACTAACTGCCTCATTTACTTTTTCAATGTCTAATTCTTTATTATTTTTAATTTATTTAAACATAAAAATCTCCTAATATTATTATAGCAAAAAAAAGCGTCAATATAAACCTTTATTTTATAAGTTAAAGTTTATTGACACATTTAGTAGTTTATACCACATAAATATAAAACTCCTATTATAAAAAGCATTGCTATAATCATTGTTTTGCTTTCTACTAAATCTTTTAATACATATACCATACTATCATTCCTTTCGTTAAATAAATAATAACACGAACAAAATTACGTGTCAATAGTTTTAACGAACAAAAGTTTGACTTTACATTTTGTTTATGATATTATGTATATGTAAGTTATAAAAGGAGGTTTATATGGAAAAACTAACTAAAAGACAAGAAGATATTTTAGACTATATTAAAAAGTACATTGTTGCCCATGGTTTCCCACCTACTATACGAGAAATAGGTGCAGCACTTGACTTATCAAGCCCAGCAACAATACATGCACATCTTGCTAATTTAGAGAAAAAAGGTTTTATTAAAAAACAAGATTCTAAAAATAGAACATTAGAGTTGCTTGTAGATAATGAATATGATGTAAAAGATGACTTAACTATTGAAGTTCCTTTACTTGGTAAAATTACTGCAGGAAATCCAATTGAAGCAATTGAACATCCTGATGAATTTTTCCCTGTTCCATCATATTTAATTCCAAAAGGAAAAGATGTATTTACGCTTAATGTACATGGTGAAAGCATGATAAATGCAGGAATTCTAGATGGGGATATTGTAATTGTTGAAAAAGCTAATACAGCAAGAAATGGACAAATCGTTGTTGCTATGACAGAAGAAAATGAAGTAACACTTAAAACATTTTATAAAGAAAGTGATCATATAAGACTTCAACCAGAAAATGATTCAATGGAACCATTTATATTTAAAAATGTTAAAATACTAGGTATTGCTATCGGATTATACAGAAAAATATAGCCATTAGGCTATATTTTTTTAATGATTATTTCTAAAAGTCTCATACCAAGATTTAACTTTTACTTTTTGATCATTATAAATACTTTCAGTTGTATTAGCTAAATCACTTCCTGTATTTTTTAAGCTTTCCTTTAATACATCTATGTTTTTTAAAGATTCATCGCTTAATCCAGATTTAATATAATTAACTACATTATTATATGACTCAACTGTCCAATTTGCAGCTTTATCATATTTGCTCAAAGCATCTTCTTTATAATTTGGATATCTACTAGATATTATTTCATCCATCTCAGCAAAATCACCTAAAATAGTTTTTTTAGTTTCTTCTTTTAATTCATTATAATGAATTCCATATATTTCACCATCGTAAAATATAAAGTCAGTTGTAGTTATAAAAAAGCTAATTACTTTTTCTTTGTATTCTTTTAAATCACCAGTATTATTTAATTCTGTTTTTTTATCTTTAAAGTAATTAATAATAACTTCATCATTTGATTCAACATTATTACTTAAAGTATTATTTTCTATATCATTGCTTTTCAAATACTCTATCTCATTTGGTTTTTTATTAATATATTCTTCAGTTACATCATTACCAAATTCATCAACTATTTGAATTTTAGTTTCTGTATTTTCTTCAACAAATACATCTTCTTTTTCATCGTATACTGAATAATTAGAAATATCTTCATTAACTATTGTATCTTCAGCATAACTATCTTCAATATAAGACTCATCATGATTAACTTCATTTATTTTACCACATGATGTCATTAACACAATTGAACTTGATCCGATTAATAACATACTTTTATATATTTTTAGATTCTTCACGTTTCTCATCCCTTTCCATCTTTGAATAAATACATCCACAATAATCTTGTCTATACAAATTATACTCACGAGATAATTCTATACTTCTCTTATATCCATTATTCTTTTTAAAATCAGAATATAAATATTTTATATTATATTGATTACTTAACTCTTCCCCTATTTTATTTAGTACTTGACTATTTTTATAAGGACTTACAGTTAAGGTTGTTCCAAAATAATCGTAATTATTATCACGAGCAACTTGTGCGGTTTTATCAAGTCTCATTCTGTAGCACTTAAAACATCTTTCTCCACCTTCAGGTATGTGTTCTAGTCCTTTTGAAATTTTTAAAAAATCATTATAATCATATCCGACATCAATAAAATCAAGTTTATTCTTTGATTTAAATTCACTAATAAACTTCTTTTGTTCTTCTTTTCTTTTTTCATATTCTTCTATAGGAGATATATTAGGGTTATAATAAATAACCGTTATATCAAAATAATTTGATAAATATTCAATGCATCTTGATGAACAAGGTGCGCAGCAAGAATGAAGTAATAACTTTGGTGTATAATCTAATGATTCTACTAATTCTTCTAATTTTTTTTGATAATTTATATTCATAAATAACCCCTCCTTGATTGACATTTATTATATGACAAAAAGACTAAAAAAGCAAACTAAAAAGAGTTTATTAACTCTTTTAAAATCTAAGCATTAATATATTAGGTGCGAATATCATTAAGATACCTAAGATTAACATAAGTATTCCTCCTATTAAATGAGAATACTTATTATATTTATTAGATATACCAGTAACTTCTAGCGTTACCATAGCTATTAAAAATACAATAATATCATCTAACATATAAAATACTATATAAAGAATCATATATAAGAAATACTCAATACTATTTAAATTGTGTAGTGCGAGTATTTCAGAATATATTACAGGCCATCCTGCTGAACATACAAACTCAATTGCATTTATAGAAAAAGCAAGTCCAATTAAGCCAATACTAGAAATAATAAAATTTTGTTCATTTATATATTTCTTAATACGCATCATTATTTTTTTACGTTTTTCCTTATCAGCTACTTCACAACCTACTTCACTTGTTTTTGATTTAATAAAGCCATTAAAGTTCCAAATAGAACCTATAAGGGCAATTACACCAACAAGTTTAAGTACAAGTCTAGACTGAGTAAGTGATAATACACTTATCCAAGCCCCCATAAATAACATATATACAAGTCCTGAAGCGATTAAGAATACAAGTCCTAAACCTATTCTTTTTTTCTTATCTTTAACAGAAATTAACATACTTACTAAAAAAATAAGTACCCACATAGCGCATGGATTAAATCCATCGATACTACCAAAGATAATAGCAACTACTGGAATAGAAACTTTAGATTTACTTACCTTACCAATTAAAGGAAGCTTAATTGTATCATCTTCTACATTTGTTTTATTACTATCAGTTATTTCTTTTTCTATTTTATTAATATCAACAACTTCATTTTTTTCTTCTACTATAGATACTAAATCATAATAATCATCATTTTGATATTTGTCAACAAAATGAATTATTTGATCTTTAATACTATCACTGTAACCTGTTAAACCAATCTCTCCTATTACAGTATATGGTACATAGTTATGAGTTGCTCCAATAGACTTTTTAACTAAATCAAGTAAATTAGCATTGTCTTGATTTCTAGTTACCTCAAACATTCTAACCTTTACATTACTATTTTCTTTTACATATTCATTTAAGAATTTTTCTTCAGCTTGGCAGTGTGGACAAGTTTCACTATAAAATAAATTAATAGTTATCTCTTTAGCACTTACACATCCAGTAATTATAAATAATATTAAAGAAAATAGAATATATTTTAAATACTTCATATAATTTCCTCAATTTCCTTAAAAAATTCTTTTTCAGATTTTTCTCCAATGATTCTTTTTACCTCTTTACTATCTTTATAAATAATTAATACAGGTAAAATTTCACCAACATTATATTCTTCTACATCATCCATATCATAATCTAATTCTATATATTCAAAATCACTATATGTCTCTTTTAATTTTTTCCAAAGTTTATTCATTATAATACAACTAACGCACCAAGTAGATGAGATTCTAACAAATTTCATAATTAATTTAGACTATTAAATTTATCAATGCATTTATCAAATGCAGTTAAAAATTTATCTATTTCTTCTTTAGTTGTATATCCTGATAAACTAATTCTTATACTATGTTTTGAAGCTTCATTATCTTTTGTAACTTCAAGTACACTTCTACTAACTGGATTATTAGATGAACATGCACTTTGAGTTGAAATATAAATATCATATTCTTCTAATGCATGTTGCATAGACTCAGGTTTAGCATTCATAACACTTAAATTTAAAATGTGCGGTATTGAATAATCATTACTATTAATTCTTACATTATCATATTTTTTTAATTTATCTTTAATGTAATTATTTAACTCCATTACATGGTTATAATTATCATCTAACTCTTCATCAATTAATCTTAATGCTTTTGATATTGATGTTATAAGAGGTAGAGCTGGAGTACCTGATCTATATATAGTTGTAGATTTACCGCCATGTATTAATGGTTCTATTAAGATATTATCACGCTTTATTAATACACCAATACCTTTAGGACCATAGAATTTATGAGCAGTAAAACTAATTAAATCAACATCTTTATAGTCAATTCTAACCTTACCTACTGCTTGTGTTGCATCTACATGAAAAGCACAATTGTAGTTTTTTAATAATTTAGCTATCTCTTCTATGTTTTGCTTAACACCAGTCTCACTATTAACTGCACCAATAGAAACTAATATTGTATCTTCCCTAATTAAGCTTTTTAAATCATCTATATCAACTAAACCAAATTCATTAGTTTTTACAAAATCAACTTCAAAACCTAAATTAGATAAATAGCCAAGTGGTCCATAAATTGATGAATGTTCTAAGTTAGTAGATATAATATGCATTCCTCTTTTTTTATTACGAAGTGCATATCCTTTAATAGCTAAGTTATTAGATTCACTAGCACATGATGTATAAATAATATCTTCACTCTTACATCCCATAATCTTAGCAATTTGTTCAGTTGATGCATCAATTAATTTTTTAGCATTAACGCCTAATTTATGTAGTGAATTAGGATTAGCAAAATAATCCTTACTTGATTTCATATATGTATCTAAGACTTCATCTCTTGTCTTAGTAGTTGCTGAATAATCTAAATATATCATAATATCACCTTAAATTAATTATATCACATGTGTCAATAGCAAAAAAAATGACTATTCAGCCATTTTTATATAATTATTTAACTCATTCATTGCTTGATCAGTAAACATTGGAATTAACTTTTGTACTAAATTTGAATCATTAATTTCAACTAAATAATCATCTTCTAAATAACAAAATTTGAAATCTTCATTTTTTTCAATATTAGCAATATAAAAATACAACTTACCTTCTAATTCAACTTTACTAATCACCATATATTTGTTATCTTTAAGTGTTATTATATCTCTAACATCTATCATAAATTTTTCTCTCTTTCCATACTATCTGTATCTTCTAAATGCATCTGAATTAATAAATCCATTAATTCTTTTGAGCAATTTTTTTTGATTAATGCTTCATCTAATTTTAAATAATTTAAATATGACTTAATACTTTTAAATAAAGTCAAACTAAAAGATGAAACACCTATAAACGATGTAATTACAAGCGCTAAAGTTTTAATTTTTCCTGCATATAAATTAGCCTCAACAAATTCAGCTGCTCCAAAATTAACAATTTCAAGTGCAACTATTTTAGCATAAAAGAATGCATTATATTTTAAATCATCTTTATATTTTTCTATATTATTTATTTTATGTTTTATCTCTTGTTGTTCCATATTTATCTCCTATAACATTTTCCATGGTTTCATCTTTGTTTTATCTTTTTCATACTCTTTATATATAGCAACCAATTCATTATCTTTTATAAAAGCAACTATATCAGTATTATATCTATTTTCTAGAATAGAACCATTTTTTATCTTTGAATATAAAAAGTCATCAACTTCTATCTTTTTATATTCAATTACATCTAATATATTTATAAATTTATAGTTATTATCTCTTACATCACTTATTTTATATGAATCATCTATATTAAATATGCCTTGCTTTGTTCTTCTTAAATTGATCATTATAGCTCCACATTTAAGTTTAATACCGATATCGTTTATCAAACTTCTGATATATGTTCCTTTTGAAACTAAGCATTTAATTTTAACTATATCTTTATCAATTGATATAATCTCTAGTTATTTTATATCAACTTCTCTTTTAGGTAATAATACCTCTATATCGCTTCTCGCATAATCATATAGTTTTTTACCATTTACTTTAACAGAAGAATATATTGGTACTTCTTGCATATATTTACCCTTAAATGACATAATAGCATTTATTATTTCATCTTTTGTCACATCAACACTATTTTCTTCTAGTATAGTACCTTCTATATCATATGTATCTGTTTTTATACCTAGTTTAAATTCAGCTATGTATTCTTTATATGTAGATGTAAGTATTTCACCTAATTTTGTATATTTACCTATAGTACAAACAAGAACACCTGTTGCAAGTGGATCAAGTGTTCCTGTGTGTCCTACCTTTTTTGTATGAAATATATGAACTAAGTCATTTACAACATCTCTAGAAGTAACATTCTTTTCTTTATCAATTACAATTATTCCATCCATATTAAAAATCCTTATATTCAAGTTCTAAGTCTAATATACGTATTGTATCACCATCTTGGGCACCAGCTTCTCTTAAAGCATCATCAACGCCCATTCTTCTTAATTGATTTGAAAATCTTCTAACAGATTCATCTGTTTGGAATTTAGTCATACGAAGAAGTTTTTCAACTTTCTCACCCTTAATAACCCAAACATTTCCATCTTTTACAATAGTAAATGGTTTTTCACGTTTAAATTTATATAAAACATGAGATTCTATTTTATCATCTTCATATAATGGTTCTCTTTCAATTGTATCTAACATATCAGATAACTCATTTATAACCTCTTTAAGTCCAGTTGCTGTTAAAGCAGATACTTCAAATATTTTTCTATCTTTAACTTTCTCTTTAAATGATTTTAGATTTTCCTTAGATGTTTCCATATCCATTTTATTAGCAATTATTATCTCAGGTTTATTCATTAATTTTTTATCAAAGTTTTCTAATTCTTTTCTAATAGTTATATAGTCTTCATATGGATCTCTACCTTCCATACCACTCATATCAATAACGTGTGCGATTACACGTGTTCTTTCAATATGCTTTAAGAATCTATCACCCAAACCAGAACCTAGTGAAGCTCCTTCTATAAGTCCTGGTAAATCTGCCATAACAAATGATTTACCCTCTCTTACACTTACAACACCTAAGTTTGGAGTAAGAGTCGTAAAATGATATGCCGCTATTTTAGGTTTAGATGAAGATACTTTAGAAATTAAAGTTGATTTTCCAACACTTGGAAGACCTACTAGTCCAACATCTGCAAGTAATTTAAGTTCAACTTTTAACTTTCTACTCTCTCCTGGTTCACCATTTTCACAGTATGCAGGAGCTGGATTTGAGTGAGTTGCGAAAGCAATATTTCCTCTACCTCCACGTCCACCATAAGCTACAACTACATTTTCACCCTTTTTAGTTAAGTCAGCAATAATCATACCAGTCTCAGCATCACTTACTACAGTTCCAACTGGAACTTTTATAACTACATCTTCGGCATTTTTACCATTTTTAGCTTTACCTTCACCATTCGCACCTTTAGATCCTTTAATAACTCTTTTGTATCTAAGGTCAATTAATGTATTTAATCCTTCATCAGTCTCAAATATAATGTCAGATCCTTTTCCACCGTTTCCACCAAAAGGTCCTCCCATTGCTACAAATTTTTCACGTCTAAATGCCATACATCCGTTACCACCATCACCAGCGTTAACTTCTACTGTTACTTCATCTATAAACATAATATCACCCGTTTCTTCTAAAAGATTATAACAAATTTATATATATTTGTAAAATAAAAAAATAAGAAAAGATAAAGAATAATTCTTTATCTTGTAAGTCCCATAGTTTGTTTTAATAAAGCGTATTTTTCACGAGCTATCTTACTTGTTACATTAAGTCCATTATCTAATATTTCATCTATCTCATTACTATTTTGATACATCTCATATTTTTCTTGAATTGGTTTTAATGTATCAATCACTATATCAGCAACAGCACCTTTAAATGTTCCATAATTAGAATCTTTAAATTTATCTTCTACTTCACCAACTGATAGATTAGATAGTGCACTATAAATATTAATTAAATTACTAATTCCAGGTTTATTTACTGGGTCAAATTTTATAGACATATCAGAATCAGTTGTAGCACGCATTATTTTTTTTCTAATATCTTCTTCACTATCAAGTAGATATATAATACCATTTTTATTCTCACTTGATTTACTCATTTTGTGAGTAGGATCTATTAAGTCCATAATCTTTTTACTATTTGTTCCTATTAATGGTTCAGGCATAGTAAATATTTCTTTATTATATTTTTTATTTACTCTTTCTGCTATATTACGAGCAAGTTCTACGTGTTGTTTTTGATCTTGTCCTACAGGTACTAAATCAGTATTATAAATAAGTATATCTGATGCCATTAAAACAGGATAAGTTAAAAGTCCTGATGAGAAAGATTTGTGTTTTAATGATTTATCTTTAAATTGTGTCATACGAGTTAATTCACCATATGGAGTTAGACACTCTAACATCCAAGATACATTTGCATGATAAACATTTTCTGATTGTAAAAAAATTGTATTCTTTTCTTTATCTATTCCACAAGCTAAATATATAGCAAGTAAATTTCTAATATTTTTCTTTAGTTCAGTTGGATCTTGTTCAACAGTTATAGCATGCATATCAGCAACAAATATAAAACTATCATAATTATTTTGATATTCAACCATTTGTCTAATTGCACCTATATAGTTTCCAAGTGTAATTTCACCTGTTGGTTGTAAGCCTGTTAACATTCTTTTCATAATATCACCTAATTCATTATAGCATAAAAATAACTATTAAGTCATTATTTTATTTCTATTTTAATTTTCCATAAACCATTATATAAACATATTTCCATCTTTTTAATTTTATATCCACAATTTTAAAAATATAAAAAAACATTAGATGTTTGCTAATGTTTTTTCTACTACTCTTTTTATATCTCTTTCATTGAATGGTTTTGATAATACGTCTGCAATTGGATAATTAAATGCTCTTTCAATGTTTTCTTTTGAATCTTCTCCAGTTATAATTGATACTGGAATTCTTTTAAATAAACCATTAGTTCTAAAATATTCTAATACTTCAAATCCATTTACATTTGGCATATTTAAATCAAGTAACATTGCAACTATATTATCATTTGTAGCAATAATATTTAATGCTTCCTTACCATCGTTAGCAATTAATACATTATATGTATCATTGAATATTTTTTGAACAAATGTAGAGATAATTGTTGAATCATCTACAACTAAAATAGTTTTATCTTTTTGAACATTGCTTGTATTTTCACTAAATACTTTAACGTTTACTTCTTTACCTAGGTATGAACTTGCAACCTCTACAATTCTTTTAGCTTCATTCATTAAAATGTCATAGTTTACATATACATATTCAACATTATTTGCTTTACTAGCCATTTCATGATTATAAGAAAGTTCTGCTAGTTTTGTAAATCCTAAATATTTAGAATCACTTTTTAGTGAGTGTACTAATATAGCATAGTTAGCCATATCAGATGCTTCTTTATATTTTTCTATATCTGATAATTTTTGATCAACATTAGCTAAGAATTCTTCTAATGTTTCATTATATGTTTCCATATCTCCAAATAGTTCTAAGCTTT
>CAZFGE010000013.1:0-14464 GCA_964518415.1 uncultured Muribaculaceae bacterium | reverse complement strand
GTTCTCTAATTTTATTTTCTACATCTTTTACATTAAATCTATTTCCTTTTAAATATACACTATAAAAAATAGATTTATTTAGTGTTGTATCTAAATAATACTTTTTCTTATTATTTAAATAGTCATTATAAAATAATCCTTTTACCGAATAATAATCTTTTATTTTTTTACTAGTTTTATCATATTTAGCGTATTTAAATAACCATTCAAATGGTATTGTTGCTTTTAATCTTCTATCATATCCGTTATTATCAATTATTAGTTCTTGATTTATTAAATCTATATCAAATACACCATGCATTATAGAGTCTCTAAAGTTATCAAGTATCCATGTTTTATCTAGTGAATCTGCCTCTATTATAACAGGCATTTTACTTGAAAATGAACTATCAAAAATAGTATCTATATCACTTGTATTTACATGTTTTGTAAGTCTTCCTAATTTATCATAATTATCTTTATCTTTATCAATTATTTTTTCTTTTGATAGAGTTAAGTATGCGATACAAAGAGCTAACATATATTCTTGATCATAATTTAATATATGATTAGCACATCCATAAAATAATGATTTACCAACTCCATACATTTTCTCAGATATAATAGTGCTATATTCTAGTTTTGACATTTAAAATCACCAGGAAGTATTATATCATATTGTATGATTTTTACAAATTTAAAAAGGAGTTTAACTCCTTTTCTTTGTATATATCTTTTCAATTTCTTCATCAAATGGTTTACTATTATCTAACTCACTATATATATCATGTAATTCTGTAAGTATAGCATAATCAAGTATTTCAATATTTTCTTTTAAAGTTATTTCTTTTTTTATATAATCTAACGTATCAATAGCGACTAATCTTTTATTATCAAATAATAAGTTTCTTGGAAGTTCAAATAGTTTATATCCGAATTTTGTTATTTCTTTTATATCTTCTATAAATACTTCTCTTGCTTTTAATAAGTTATCTATATTTATATTTTTCATTATAATACTTCTCTAAAACGTGTAGTATTATAACATATTGTTATGAATTTGTATAATTGGGTTAAATAATCTCTTCAAGTGACAATTAGGTTCCATATTGTCAATATTTATAAAATACATAAACCCTTTATTTATAAGGGTTTATGCACATATTGGTTTATTTGAGTTTATTTAAATTTATATGTTTTTAGGTACTTTACGTACCTAAATTAGTACCTAAAAATCTAGCATTAAATACTCTGGCAAGATTGTATAATTCCAACTCTTTCTACTAAAATCAAAATTCATAATTGTTTCATAATAAGGATACTCTTTATACCTTTCATCATATTCCATTAGCTTCACTACATCATTTTTTATCAATTCAAATACCTTATTTAAATAATAAACAATGGGTGCTAATGATACTGAACTAATAGATAACAATTGATTTTTATAATATAAACCCATAGAGCATATCGAAGTACCACCTACTGAAAAAGCATATGAAATGTTATGAGGTTCATGAATATACTTATTTCTTATTTTGTGTATATCCTTTAATACATCATGAAATCCATCAAAATTTAAAATTTTTTTATATTTATTTTCAATATAATCAATTTTATCAGCAAGTAATAATATACCACTTTTATTATCTAATATTATTGATTCATCTTTTTCGTTATATTTATATGGCAATAGTCTTAGTAACTCAGAAGTAATATTGTAAAATAATTCCTCATTTTGATAAGAATCATTATCTTTGTTACTTCTTATCACTTTTGTTAAACCCTTGTTAATATTATCTAACATTTTAAAATAAGGATATAAATTATTTAAAAACTTTGTAGTTTCACTTTCCATTTTTATCACTCCACATAAAATTATACATTCTTATCATTTCTGCTTTGTCTTTTTCAAATCTTTTAGCATTTATATTTAGTAATATACCTTCAACTTCTTTCATCAATGGTTCAAAAAAACTATTAAAAGATTTTTTATTAAACCATAAGAATAATGATTTTATCATATTCTTTGCTTTATAATTCTCTTCTAGTTTAATAGTAGGATTCAGCCTCTTATATGTACTATCATATTTTTTAAATAACCCATGATATTCATCCAATGCTTCTACTATTTTTGGATTTAATTCTATCATCTTTTTATATACACTATATGAATTATAATGCCAGAAAAAAGTTTTGCTTTTAGAGTAATAATAAGATCTATAAACATCAAAATATGCTCCATAAATACTATTTATTATTTTTCTTTTTGATGAGCAATACTGACAAATACTAGTTACTAATCCAACTATAATTCCACAATATAAATTGGTAGCAACATTCATGTAATCAATTAGATTTGGATATAATAAAGAAAAAAAATAAAAAACTGGCCCTATAAAAATAAACAAACATAATGATACAATTATTATTAATCTTGATTCTTTCATAAATCACCTCTTAAAATATTTATCTTATATTATACTACAAAAAGTAGCTAATTCAACCGCTTTATTTTATTTCATTCGTTATTTCAAAATCAACGAAAATACTCTTCAGGAACAGTATTATCTAATTGAATATCAAATAACAATGTTTTATAACTAGTACCAGTCTTTTAATCTTTAATATTTGATATATTATCTACACTTAATTGATGAACATTATAAGTATCAATAAGATAAATTAAATCCACTACACTCTATAAATATAGAAATATGATGCCTTATCTTAAACCTTTATTTAATATTAAAGTTGAATCATTTAATATAAGACATTTTGAATTATGGAGACAATCTATGAATGAAAAGAAAATAAATACTAGATATAAAAATGGTGTTTATAAATATTTAAAAGCGGTTATGAATTTTGAAATTAAATGGTATGATTTAAACTTTGTTAAAGTTTATAATAAAATGACTAATCTTACTAATCCAAACGAAAAAAAAATGTCATTTTATACACCAGAAGATTTTCAAAAATTCTTATCTGTTGAAAATGATACTAAATTTATATGTGCATTTCAAACAATATTCTATTGTGGACTTAGAAATGGTGAACTTAAAGGATTAACATGGAATGATATTAACTTTAGGAAAAGCTGTTTATCAGTTAATAAAAATATAACTAAAACACCAGATCCTATAACTGGTAAACCATACACATTATCTAGTCCTAAAACAATTTCTAGTTATAGAACTATATCAATTCCTAATTTTTTGTTAGAATACTATAAAGATTTATATGATGAATGTAGTTTATGGTAAAATTGATCCATTACCATAAACTACATTAAGAGATAGAAAAACTAAAAATGCTATTAAAGCAGGAGTTAAAGATATTAGAGTTCATGATTTTAGACATAGTTGTACATCATTATTAATAGATAGTGGTGCTAATATAACACTAGTCGCTAAATATTTAGGACATTCCATAATTGATGAAACACTTAATACCTACTTTCATATGTATAAAATAGACTGGAGGATATAGTTCAAATAATCGAAGTTCAAAATACTAAATTATTAGAAAGTAAACAAAAAGAATTACCTGAACCTAAAAAAAATTATTGATTACGAAGATGATGAGAGTATTATGATTGTGATGAAGATTTAGATAATAAAAAAAAAGATAACCTAGTCCTTTAATGGACTAGGTCATTTTTATATTATATTTATCGTTTTTAGATTTATTATTTCATAGTCCTCTAATTGAATATGGTTAAGAATATTTCTTTTTACAAATGTTGAAATTGCATTTCTTGTCTCAGGAAGATATTCTATATTATTGTCATCTATATATTTTTTTATCTTATCAATAATAGAGGGCAAAAATCCTATTTCTGTTAATGTTTTCACAAATATTGATAATGAATCTCCTCTATCACTTACGTATAGTATTAATCTTGCAAATAGAGAATCATATATATTCTTTTTAGTTTTTTCATCAAACAAAGAATCATTTGTTATAAACTCGTTAAATATATATATTAAATTATATAATGTGTGAGGAATGTAATTATATCCAACATTCATTAGCTCAACAATATAATGATTTTTTTGAGGTATTGTTAATTCTTCAAGTTTATTTGCTATACTAGGGTCTCCACATACACTTTTAATATTGAAATTTATACCTCCATAATTACTTCTTAAAAGAACCTTTATAGCATTTGGTGCGTAAAATTTTGATGAGGGGGTATATTTTTGATTAGGAATATTAGCAACAAAATTATTATATATGTGATCTATAATTTTATTTTTATTAATATTTCCATCATTTGTTAACAAATATCCTGATTCTATATCATTTTTTAAATCTTCTCTATACTTATTATATGCAAGAATAATATTATTTAAATTTTTTATTCCAGAATAATAAAATTGGTTTTTTATATGCCATTCATCATAATCAATACTTAATATATTTAACATTTGCTTTATATTATTAATATAAATGATAGCTTCATCGTCTAATATACTTTCATCTATTCTATCTTCTATAGTTTCGATATTCTCATTTCCTATAAACAATGGTAAAGATTTTTGCAAATATTTTTCTTTATATGTATCACCAAAATTATATACATATCCGACTATTTCTTTACCTAATCTTCCAACTCTACCACATAAATTAAAAAACTGAAATGGAGTTAATTTTTTTTCAGCATCGTTTCCAATTGTTGTTTCAAAAATAACTAGATTTTTTGATGATGTATTTACTCCTTCTAATATTGCCGATGTTGTTATAAGTCCCTTAAAAATACCATTATTAAAATTTGCCATATTATACTTATTAATATATTTTGGAAACGATGAATGATAAATACTTATACCCTTGCGCATAATTTTAGGTAAAAGCCAAAAATCTGGAAATTTTTCTTCCATCATTAGAATAAACGCATCTTCATAAATGTTAGGTATATCAGATTTTTCTATTTCCTGCATGTATTCATATATTCTATATTTAGAATTAAAATAGGCAATAGTATTTTCCTGTTTTTTAACTTTCTCTATAAACACCATATTGGGCTTTAAAGAATTAACATCATCTCCCTCAAAAATACGATTAGTAACTGGGCTATATTCTGTTTTTAAGAGTTTATAATTTTTAGAATTTTCTCCAATTAATTCACTTATATATGGCCCAACAAAATACTTTTTTTAGCTTTAGTCAAAAGGACTTTATATGTGTTAATTATACAAAAGTATCTATCTTTTGAGTGTGACTTACTCAAATTATATGCCTCATCTACTACAAGTAAATCTATATTTTCATTGGTTTCATATATATTTTGAGAATCTGAAATTAATACACAAATATAATTATCTAATTTTTCTATCTGATTAAAATTATCAATTATATTATAATCATTTGAAAAATGACAAGATATCTTATCATATATTTCATCTTTTAATGATTTAGTATGTACGATATACACAATTTTTCTGAGCTTTTGTTGATTACGTTTAATATATTCCAATATCAAAAATGTCTTACCAAAGCTAGTTGGAGCACTTACAACGTAATTACCTGTTTTTTCTAATTCTTTTAGTAATAATAATTGCATTGGCATTAAAACTATGTTATTTTCTAATTTTGATTTGCCAATTATATTCATCAATTGCTTTTCTATATTATTTTCATCTTCAATATAATATGTATGCAAAGATCTAGCTAATTTTTGTGAAAATAAAGAATCCTTTTTTAAATTTTTATCTTCAGCAAGCTTTTCTAAAATTTCATCGTTCATTATCTCCACCTACCTCTTTGTACATTTCTTCAATAACACTATAGCAAGTCTCAACTAATTTATCTTTTGAATCCAATGGCACAACCAATAATAACAATTCAAATTTTTCTTTTATTTCATAATCTTTTAGTTCTTTTATCTTTTTATATATTTTTTTCTTTATTTTATCATCGCAATCTCCCATTACAAAACCAAGAACAATAATTTTATTCATTTTCGATATTAACTCACTTTTACTGCTTATACTATTTTCTAATAAATAAGATTTTACATTTTCTGGAATCATTTGAATTTTAGCATTC
Source organism: uncultured Muribaculaceae bacterium (assembly GCA_964518415.1). Classification (GTDB taxonomy): domain Bacteria; phylum Bacillota_I; class Bacilli_A; order RF39; family UBA660; genus CAJOJO01. Next base: position 8,431 of record CAZFGE010000013.1, on the reverse strand, counting down.
CATTCCAAAATTTCTTTATCAAGCTTATCATTATTATATATATCATCTATATCTTTTATCACACTATCTATAGCGGTTGATATATCTTTATATAGCTTACATTCGCCTAACACTAATACTTTTTTTTCAATATTAATATATGGTACATCTATACCAGTTGGAGAAAGTGGTCCCCATTGAATATATAATTTAGACATTATTTTATTATATCCTAATTCAATAAAAAGATTATTTAAAAACATTTCTCCAAATTGTCCACCTTTTATTGAAGAATAAATATTTTTTTTATTTGTCAATAATAAATTTGTACCTAATTCTCTGCTCAATTTTACTTTTGATGTGTCATAAATTTGTTTTTTAACAATTTTATCTATTTCAAAGAGTTGTTTTTTTAATAAACCCAAAACTTCTTTTTTTTGTGACTCATTTAATTCATCATAATATAAATCCACTAGTTCACCATATGAGCTGTTAACATATGGAAATACCCTAAAATTTATAAATTTCTTAACATAATCTCTAATGTCAACATCAATAATGGGATAAGATATTACTCTTATTAATACACCATCAATTCTTTCATTCATCTTTAAATAATCATTCGAATAAAAACTATCCATAGGCTCATACTCCTTTACTACTAAAAAAAGCCAATACAAAAACTTGATAATCAAGCCTGTACTAGCGCTTTATCATACATATTATTTATAACATAAATAAAGTTTTAAATCAAATTATTTTTAATATACTCCATTCTCTATAACTAATTGCTTTACTTTTCTCTTATCTTTACCTGTCTCATCCCAGAAGTCTTTCTTATCAAATAAAATCTCTTCAGGTTCAAAATACTGAATATTACCTAATTTATCAGAATAAATCTTTAAGAAATATCCACCCACAGTATTAATTAAACCTTGTTTTTGTTGAAATTGTGTTTTAGTACATAAACATGGTACTTCAATACATTGTACATTACGATAAGAAAATTGATAAGATTTGTGATAATGTCCTATAAGTAAAATTTTAGGTTTAGTATGAGGATCTAATATTTCAATTCTTTTTTGAGCTTTATAAGATAAAGCTTGCGCTGAACCTCCTCCTGGATGATCTAGTAACACCTTAACACCATCTATCATAGTCTCTCCTATATCTTGTCCTAGATACACCATATCAGGTCTACATCTACTAACCCAACTATTAACTGTTGCTTGTCCATTTTTATAGTGAGATTCATCATGAGAACCTAAAATATAATAAGTAGTCATTCCATCTATTTTAGGATACATATCAACAACATATCCTGCTTGTTCATCAAAGCCGTGTAAGAATTGAAGTCTTGGGTTTTCTGGCCTATTAGGGTAATTTCCATCAACTAAGTCACCTACATGAAGAACTCTTGTTATACCCCTATTATAAGCTTCCTTATATAACTCATTTAATAAATGAAGTTGATTATTTTTATTTCCAAAATGAGTATCAGATACAACAAGTACTTCACTACATGTTAGATCATCAAAACTTTTTTTACTCATAGATGTTTTTTTAGCTAAGCTTTTTTTAAATACAACTGTATCATTATTTTTAACTAACTCAACATCCATACCATACATATTCCATATATATAAAAGTCCTTGTAATTCATTATATGTAATATTAAACTTTTTCATATATGTTTCAATAGACATATTATTTTTAACATACTTAAATGATTTTAAAGCATTTTCTATAGTAGCGCCATCAAAAGAAGTAGACTTTGTACTATCAGTTATATTAACCTTTGTACCTTTGTAATCATATTTATCAGTTACATAATAAGGACTAGAGATTGCATCAATACTATCTAGTTTTCCAAGTTCATTATTTTTAACAGTTATATACCAAGCACCTATAGTATTAGAATATCTTTTAGTCTTCATTTCTTTATCAGTTGCACATACACTAGGTACACTTATACATTTAACGCCACGTGATGTATATTTCTCCATTTGAAGTAACCCTCCATATAATAATATATCAGGCTTATCTTCAGATCTAAATGCATCTATAGTTTGTTGTGTACGATAAGAAGCTGTATAAGTTTTATTAAGCTTAGAATTCATAACTTGCATCTTTGTTTTATCAATAGTTATATCACAAACATCTTCACCCAAGTACACCATATCATCTCTTACCTCAGCAATACGAGGACCTATATTTACCTTATTTTGAGTTAAGTGTTTATCATCTAATTTACCAGATATAAAATATGTAGTAATACCTTCATACTTAGGATAATTGTTAATAATATAATCTATTTGAGCTTGTGTATCATCAATAAAGTTAGACTCTGTATCGGTAATAGGTTTAAGTCCAGCTGATATATTACCACATACAATAACATTTGGAATATTAAGCTCAATTGCTTTTTTATAAATGTCATTTAAAATACCTAATTGTTGTGATTTAGAACCTAATCTTACATCTGATATAGCAACAAACTTAAATTCATTTTTATCATCAGTTTTAAAAGAATAAGTATTAGCCTCACGTGTAAAGTCACCTTGGTTAATTAAGTGAAGTCCATCATAATATTCTTTAACAATAATATTGTTTCCTTCTTCAATCAAATGTTTAACCATACCTAAAACTTCTATTTCAGATAGTTCTAATTCTTCAGTAATTTCCTTAATATTTCTTTCTTTTTTAAGTAATCTAAGTAAATTACTAACTAATGCATCATCATATTCTTTATCCATTTTAAAACATCCTTTCCCATAAAAAAGGGAAACAATCCCCTTGTTTCCCTTTAAATAGTATTATTAGCAGTTGATTTATTGTCTCTTTTCATATAAATCACTCTCTCTATTCTATATAAATTATATCAAGAATAAATTAAAAAAGAAAGCGAACATTTTAAAAAAACAAAAAAAGTTATTCAAATTGAATAACTTTTCTACTGCTCTAATCTAATACTTCTAGATTAGTTTAGAAGTAATGTGTTGTGCTAGTATTACTTCCAATTACATTATATAATTTAAGAACACTTAAAGTCAATATTATAATTTAAATTTTTTAAAATTTTAAATTAAAGCATATAAATTAAAAAGAATCAAATGATTCTTTTTATAAATTATGTATTCCTTTTACAATTGCATAAAGACCTACACAAATATAATAGAAATTAGATATTTTCATATCATCACCTCTAAATTAATTATATCACATTGCTCTATTAAAGGTAAATGTTTTTGTTTTTTCTTGTTCTTTATCTTTTCTTGCAACTTTGTCTCTAAAAATATAAGTATCCTTATTATCATTAATAATTTCTTTTAATTCAATTAAATCTTCGATTTCACAAGTTGTTTTATATATTTTGTCTTCAAGATTATTTAATTCTTCCTTAGACATAATAATCACCTTTTAAATTTTATTCAAACAGGTTTAATTTTAGCACATCTAGTTTAAATAATCAAGAATTATTTTAAATCTATATAAACATCACTTACTATATTAGATATCGTATATGTATTACCATTCTTAGTGATATCTACACTTGCTACTTTTAAACCGCTTGTTACATAATAAGCATCAACTTGTTTTGTAGTTGTAAATGTATATGAATCTTTAAAATTTTTATTTATATTTAAACCTTCACTTGATTTAATATTTACTTTATATTCAATTATATCTTTAAACACTATATTTTTATTTGTACAGCTTGGATCTGCCATAATATTATCAACAAATGTCTTAGTAGATGAATCACCATAGATTGTTAATGTATCTTTCATCGCATTAAATAGTTTACCATTATAAGTAGATGGCGTTTTAATACTTGGAATTACTAATGTTGTTAAATTAGCATCTCCATAAAAAGAATCTGCTAAAACGGTATTAACACCTCCAGTTAAAACAACCTTTTTAAGTAAATCATTTCCTGCCATTGACCACGCACCAATGTTCTCTAAAGTTGATGGAAGTATTATAAGCTCAAGCAATTTACTGTGCCCAAGCGATAAGCCTACCATTGATTTAACTCCTTCTGGAACTTTAATTCCTTCCATTCTAAGTCTAGATAATGCATAATTTTTTAATGTAGTAAACTTATTTTTATTAAATGTCACATTCGTAATATTTGGAGAATCATTTGAATCACTTGTTGGCTTTGTAAACATTCTTGGTAGATATGTTACATTTTCTCCAATAATTAAGTTTATTCCTAATGAATTTTGGCCATTTTTATAAAATATATAGTTAGTAACATTATTTACATTTGATGATTCATATGACAAATCTTTTATTTCACTATTTATATATATTTCATTAACTTTTGTTAAATTATAAAATGCATAATTTCCTAATTTAGTAATTGTATTACCTAAGCGAATAAATTTAATACCGTCTCTAAGTCCATACCAAGGAGCTGTTCCTTCTTTATAATCAGGCATTTCAGTACCAGTAATTGTAAGAGTTTTTGAATTACCATCATAATTCCATTTGATATCACCACTTACGCCTGATTTACTTTCAAAAGTTTTTCTATTAGATACAATAAATTTATTAGAATTAAATAATCCTCTATCATATACTTCACCAAAAGTATATGTATTTTTAGGAGATGCTTCACTAAAATAAAATCCTAGTAAACTATCTTCATCACCATAAAATGTATTATTTCGTAAAGTAGGAAGAGAACCTCTTGGAGCTCTTATATATAAGTATTGTTCTCTTGAGTCTTCAAAAGTATTATTTTCAATTATAAATGTTCCTTTTAAATTATTATGTCTATCACTTGCTGTATTCCATGTTTTTATATGGGCAGATTGACCTTGATTATGTCTTGTCTCACACAATCCTCTACCTGAATGATTAAATATGTTACCACTAAATACAACATCTTTGATATATGAATTATCAATAGATGCTTGATCAGTTAGACTAGTTTCATTCCAATATTCTATATTATAATTTGAATATTCTAAAACGTTATTTGTATATCTAACTTTATCCATACGTGTTACTGCATTAGTAGTATATTGGAATGTCAATCCTGCATCATAACATTGATAGACATATGAATTATCAACAACAAATCCGTCAGTAACATCACTACCATTTTTTGGCATTACATTACCATATATTTCAACACCATTTCCATATCTAGTAATTGTACCTTTATCATAGTTTTGAGCAGATCCTCCAATAAATCCTATTTCACAGTTTGTAACAACTAAATTAGAAATACTACCAGTTCCTATACCATGAGAACCAGTAAAAGCAATATTTAAATTATCAATATATAAATTACTATATACACCTGCAAAATGAATTGCATTTCCGCCTGTTGAAAACTCTATTTCATCAAATCTTTTAGAAGGATCACCAACTGAATATAAATATAATGCTTTAGCATTTTTATTACTATTCATAGAATGTCCAACATGATAAAAATGAAGATCTTCTTTTAAATAATTATCAATTTTACTTTCCATATCAGTCTCATCATAACTAATTGCAGTAGATACTTTCCATGCATATTCAAATTTTCTATCTATTGAGTCCATAGATTTTGTACATGATTTATTATTTTTATTACAGAAAAACCAAATAGTACCTACATCTTGAGTTAAAGCATCTTTACCATCTACTTGATATTTCCAGATATTCTTTTTAACTTCTATCCATTTACCTTGTTTAGCTCCATCATATGGAGATTTATAAATTTTAGGTTTTCCTTTAGAGATATCTCCATATGAACCTAACAAAATATTTTCAGCTTTTATTTCAATATTTCCTCTAAATGTATCTCCATCTCTAAATAAAATAGTATCTCCTTTTTTAATTTGCCAGTTTTCTGTCATTTTTTTTAAAATGTCTAATGTTTTAAATGGTCTTTCTGGACTTAATCCATCGTTAGAATCATTTCCTTCATTGGATACATAATATATTTTTCCTGTTCTTTTAGAAATATCTGTATTAGGAGTATTTCTAATTTCTGAAATTCTATCAAGTTTTTTATTTGCTAGTGCGACATCACCAGTACATGCAACACCATGATAATTTGTATAACAATATCTTTTTTTATTTACAAAACATCCAGATGCATCTGTTATAGTAGCATTTTTTACATTATATGAATCACATTTAACAGTATCTTTAGCTTTGTAATTACTAAAATTAAATTCATTAAATGTATATACTCCGTCACTATAGTCATTATTTGAAATATTTAATGCCATTTCTTTATTCATATTTTCAATATGACCTTCAACACTTCTTAATGCTGCTTGTTCTTTAGCGTTATTAACTACTTTTGTAAGAGCTGGAATAGCTATTAATGATATAATAGCAAGTATTACTATTACAGCAAGTAATTCAATTAAAGTAAAACCTTTCTTCATATAACTCACTTCCTTATTTTTTACTATATATAATTATATCAAAAAAGACTAGTTTATTCTAGTCATTAATAATATATATAAACTATTTAATTTCCAATAGTTATATTAGGGCTTGTAGAATTACTAATTAAATCACTTATAAAATTAATATTTTTTGAATCTGTAAATACTTTACCATCTGTTGTTTGAATTGAAGTCTTATAAAATACATCTTTTTTACTTATTATTTTAGATTCATTTAGATATGGCAGTTTTATAGTTTTAATCTTACTTGCCCATGAAAACATCATATTTATATTTTCTAAATTTGATAGATTTAAATTAGACAAATCAATATTTATAAGCGATGTACATGTTCCAAACATCATTGATGCATTTGTTAGTTTGGACAAATTAATATTTCTAAAATTAATCTTTGTAAGTTTTGTACAGTTTTTAAACAAATTAGACATATTAGTAACATCATCAGTATTTAAATTTTCGAAGTCTACCTCTTCTAAAGAAGTAAATCCATTAAAAAAATCTTTCATATTAGATGGGGCAATTAATTTATTTCCTTTTGAGGATATATACAATATATCATCTTTTAAATACGCCATTATAGTTTGATTCTTTATCATTGATGCATCCCATTTTAAATCTGTATCAACTTTAAAATCATTTGTTTTAAAAACTATCTTCTTTACCTGATTTTGATATCCATCTTTATAAAATGCATAATTGTTTATTCTATTCATCATCATATATTTTAGAGTTGTTTTTGAAGATGAATTTAAAAAATAATTTTTCATATATTGCCCACTTTCAGATAAAATACTATCTGGAAGCTTAGAATTCCATTCTCCCATTTTTACAACACTTGAATCGTATGGAGTATTATTCCAATATACATCTGACAAATTAAAATTAATCCAGCTTAATTTTCTACTATCTATAAAGGAAAGCCATAAATCTGAATTTTCCTTATAAAATCCACGAGTGCCATCAGATTTTGTTGTTCCCCACTCTGAAATCATAATAGGTAAATTATTATTAAGTATATTATCTATACCATGAAAAACATGAGAATTTAGATTATCTGCTACATACATATGTGTTGTATAAAGTATATTTTTATAATTTAAAGGTTTATTAACAATATCATCCAAATAACCATCAGTATCAGATATATGATAATTAGTTGGCACAGCAATTATCGAATCATTTGAATTAGCTCTAATAACAGAAATAATTTCAGATGCATAATTATATATATTATCCCAACTATTATTAAAAGGTTCATTAGCAATTTCATATATAATATTATTAGAATTTTTATATTTTTTTGATATTTTTTCAAAAAATTCTTTTGCTTCCTTTTTGTAATTTATAAAATCACTATTACCCATCCATGTAATTAAAACATATAGATCATTTTTTGAAGCAATGTCTATATAATCTAATAACAAATCAACATATTCAGGATTAGTTACATATTGTTCAGGTTTAAACGTAAACCTAATTATGTTTACTCCCCAGCTTCGAATTGTTTTAAAAGTTTGATCTGTATACCATTTAGGCCAATCTGTTTTTATACGAGTTGATGTACCCACACAAAAACCTTTCAATACTATTTCCTTATTGTTTGAATTAAGTATTTTAGATCCATTTATATGTAATTTACCATTATTAGATACATATTTTGAATTATCAGAAGTACATGCGTTTTTTTCTAATATATCTATATCATTTGAAAGTGCACTTTTTTTATAACACTTATTATTTTTTATAATTGCTGCTTCTACTTTACCATCAAGTGTTACAACAATACTACCTTCCAGTTTAGTACCTTTAACATCTAATTTATCTATTACATTAGAACCTAGCATATCATATAAATCACTATTATATTGAGCTTTCATATAATAGTTTTCTGCTGCATTTATATATCCTCTAACAGACTCAAGGTCTGCTTTTAATCTTGCATTATCTACTATATTTGTAATTTGAGGTATTGCTATAAGTGCTATTATAGCTAGTATTACTATTACAGCAAGTAATTCAATTAAAGT
>CAZFGE010000012.1:10346-14576 GCA_964518415.1 uncultured Muribaculaceae bacterium | reverse complement strand
ATGTAATTGGTGGAGCAACAAAAGTTATTGGAGATATATATTCAAGTGCAAATGTTAAGCAATTAGGTGTAAAAGGAATAGTATATTTAAATCCAACTTCAGGGCATTTATATGATGTATGTAATTCATCTAATACAACAGCTGGACCTGTTGTTAGAAATAATGTTATAGATACTAATAGATGTATGAAGTGGTATATATATGCTGAAGATACAACAAATAATACATATACTATGATACTAGATCATAATATAGATAGTACAATTTGGAATTCTAGAATTAATGTTTTAAATAATTTAAGTTGGGATAATGATATAATAGAAAAGAAAGTCATTTCAGTAGATGAAGTGGATGTAATTACAAATAATAATCATAGTAATAATTGGTATTATCTTGATGGAAAGCAAAAAAGCGGAACGGGAAAAAGTAGTTATGCCTGGCTTTTTAACTACACTTCTAATTGTACATCATATGGATGTGATTATAATAATTCTAATGGTGGGAATGGTTATTGGACAAATGATAATTTAAATGCATCTAATGCTTGGACTATACTTCATGATGCGGGAGTTTATTATGAAACTTTGAACAGTTCAGGATTTGGTATTAGACCTGTCATAGTAGTTTCTAAGAATATATTAAATTAAAAAATAGTTTTAATAACTATTTTTTTTGAACTATTTTAATATTACTTGCATATTATGAAATGAGAGGTGATATTGTGGCATTTAAAGAAATTGTTACTAAAGCAGTTATTGGTAAAGGAAAAAAATACTTTAAAAACAAATATAGTATAATATGTGATAATAAGCCTACTACTGTTTTAGGATGCTGGGTTATAAATCATCAATTCAAAGGATATAAACAAGGAGATAATATTGGAGTTGATGGATCTTTTGATGTTAATATTTGGTATTCATATGAAGATGATTCCAAAACAACAGTAGTTAATAAAAAAATAGATTACAATGACTTATTTAATGTAAGAGTAAGAGAAGATGCTGATTTAACTAGTGATACAGATATAATTGTAAGAAGCTTGAAACAGCCAAGTTGTACAAATGTAAATATAAATGATGATGGAAGTATTGATTTTGAAGTAGAAAAAGAGTTAGGCGTTGAAGTGGTTGGTGAGACAAAAATGAAAATTCAAATAGAAGAATCTGAAGAACCATGGCAAGATCTAAATGAAGAATTAAAAGAAGATGACATTGATAAAAATATTGATGAAGATTATTTGAAATAATGTCAACACAAAAAGGTTGACAAAGCAATTTAACTGTGGTAATATTATATATGTTGAATGGAGGAAATATTATGGCAGTTAAATTAAGACTTAAAAGAATGGGTGCTAAAAAGAGACCATTCTATCGTATAGTTGCAGCTGACTCAAGAAGTCCTAGAGATGGTAAATTCATAGAATTAGTTGGTACTTATAATCCAATTATGCAACCAGCTGAAGTTAAAGTCAACGAAGAAGTTGCTTTAAAATGGTTAAATAATGGTGCTATTCCAACTGACACTGTTAGAGACTTATTATCTAAACAAGGTGTTATGAAGAAATTTCATGAGTCTAAAATGACTAAAAAAGAAGGTAAATAATAATGAACGCTTTAGAGTTTACTGAATTTTTAGTTAAAGAATTAGTTACTAAAGCTGATTTAGTATCAGTTAGTGAATTTGATGAAGACGAATTTAAAGTTATTCAAGTTCTAGTAAGTAATGATGATATGCCTAAAGTAATTGGCAAAGATGGTAGTACTATCAATGCCATTAGAACTTTAGTTCAATCATCTAGTTATGTAAACAACGATAAAAAAATAAAAATTAACGTTGATTCATTTTAAAAGGAAGTATGATTACTTTCTTTTTTGTCGGGAAAGGAGAGAGGTAAAATGATGAATTTAAATCAAGAATTTGTTGAGCAACTTGAAGAAATAGATAATTATGCATTAAAACATAAAGATAATAATTTAACAGCTATAGTATTAAAACAATTGAGAAAAGATTTTGTTGATTCTTATATTGCTTCCATGAATACCGGCGTGTGTGAACACAAAAATTTAATAGATAAAGGTTATTATAATTTTAAAAATAATTCATTGGTAGAAGGAAATAAAGAAACTTCTAAATATCATAAATTTTATTGTCCAACATGTAAAAATGAAATAATCTATGAAAATAAAGAAAAGATATTATGTAAGACTAAATAAAACATTAATTTGTTTTATTTTTTTGTAAAATAATGTTAACAAACTTTAATTTTATATAGATAAATGGTATAATGTTAATGGTGATTTTATGAATGTAACCATAAAAGATACAAAGGTTAATTATATAAGATATGGTAATATTAAAAAAGATACAGTAATTTATTTGCACGGATGGGGTCAAAATATTCAAATGATGAAGCCATTAGCTGATGCTAGAGAAAAGATGAATGATGTAATTATTATTGACTTACCTGGACACGGGTTATCTGAAGAGCCAAAGTTTCCATGGACTGTAGATGATTATGTAGAATTCTTAAAAGAATTTTGTGATAATTTAAAGATTAAAAATCCTATATTAGTAGGTCATTCTTTTGGAGGCAAAATAAGTCTTTTTTATGCATCTAAATATAGCGTTAAAAAACTAGTTTTATTTGGAAGCCCATTTAGAAAAGAAATAAAAAAATTATCACTTAAAACAAAAGTACTTAAAACAGCTAAAAAAATCCCTGGTTTAAATAAACTAGAAGGATTTGCAAAAAAACATATTGGATCAACTGATTATAAAAATGCATCTCCAATAATGAGAGAGATACTTGTTAAAACAGTTAACTATGATATAACAGAAAATGTAAAAAATATAAAATGTCCAACTTTGATTGTATGGGGAGATATGGATGAAGCTGTATCAATTGATGATGCATATTTATTAGAAAGCTTAATTTCTGATAGTGGTGTAGTTGTTTATGAAGGATGTACGCACTATGCATATTTAGAAAGATTAGGACAAACTATAAATGTTCTTAATAGTTTTTTAGGAAAGTAGGTTAAGGTATGAATATTAAATTTATAATTTCATTATTAATTTTATTTGTATATACATTTATAAAAACAAAAAAATCATTTCATATGTTACAACAAAACTGGTATAATGAAGGACTTCGTTATATTAAATGGATGTTTAAAAACTTAAAACAAGTATTTTTAAGTTATGATTTATTATTTTTATGCTTTATAATTTTCTTAGTATTTAAGATAGATAACATGTTACTTATGAGTTTAGTAGTAATTATGTATACAATTTTATCTTTATGCTATATTAATAATAAAAGAAAAGAACAAGTTAAACTTGAGCTTAAAGTAACAGCTAGAGTAAAAAGATTATTTGTAACTGAGACTATTTTATATATTATTCCAGTTATTATAATGATGCTTAATTTTAATGAAAAGAACTTAGTAGTTTATTATTTAGTTATGGGCTTACTAGTTTATTTGAACTATATAGTAACGCTTTTAACTAGTTATATAAACTATCCAATTGAAAAATTATTATCACTTAGATTTAAATTAAAAGCTAAAAGAAAATTAAAAAGTATGCCTAATTTAAAAGTTATAGGTGTTACAGGAAGTTATGGTAAAACAAGTAGTAAAAATGTACTTAATGATATACTTGGAATTAAGTATAATGTCTTGCCTACACCTAAGAACTTTAATACTCCAGTTGGACTTACTATTACAATTAATAATTATTTAGACAAATTTAACGATTTTCTAATAGCTGAAATGGGAGCTTTTAAAAGAGGAGAAATTAAATACTTATGTGATTATGTTAAGCCAACATATGGTATATTAACTAAAATAGGTACTGCTCATTTAGAAAGCTTTGGTTCACAAGAGAATATTCAAAAAGGTAAATTTGAACTTATTGAATCACTTCCTCATGATGGTATAGGTGTTTTAAATGGTGATGATGAATTACAAGTTAATTATAAATTAAAAAACGATTGTAAAATTGTATTTATTGGTATAAATAATAAAAATGTTGATGTAAGAGCAGAAAACATTAAATTAACTCAAGATGGTTCTACATTTGATGTTGTATTTAAAGGTGATAAGAAAAAATATAAATTTGAAACTAAATTACTTGGTCAAGCAAATATATATAATATCTTGGCTGGTATTGCTTTAGGTCATGAACTAGGTCTTACAATTAAACAACTTCAAATGGGAGTTAAAAGAG
>CAZFGE010000012.1:0-10336 GCA_964518415.1 uncultured Muribaculaceae bacterium | reverse complement strand
CTATTGAACATAGACTAGAGATAAACAATACTATGATATAAAGATAAATGATGATGCTTATAACTCAAATCCAGTAGGAGCTAAAATGGCATTAGATGTACTTAAACTTATGCCTGGTAAGAGAATTGTAGTAACACCTGGTATGATTGAAATGGGTTCACTTCAAAAAGAACTTAATTATACATTTGGCAAGCAAATAGCTGATGCAGCTGATGAAGTTATCTTAGTAGGTAAAAATCAAACAAAAGATATATATGATGGAATAGTTAGTAAGAAATTTAAAAAAGATAGAATACATATAATTAATGATGTTAAAGAAGCATTCCCAATGATGCAAAAACTAAAAGATAAAGAAACATATGCATTATTAGAAAATGACTTACCTGATATATTTAATGAGAAGTAGAAAGAAGGAAATTTTATGAAAATAAAAGTAGGAGTTATTTTTGGTGGAGAGACTGTAGAACATGAAGTTAGTATTATATCTGCAGTTCAAGCAATGGGCCAAATAGATAAAGATAAATATGATATTATTCCAATATATATAAGTAAAGATAGAACTTGGTATACTGGTAAAATGTTAATGGAAATGGATGTTTATAAAGATTTTGATACATTAAAAAGATATGCTAAGAAAGTAACTTTAGTTAAAAAAGATAATGGTTATTTCTTAACAAAAGTAAATGGATTATTTAACCGTGATGTTGAAGAGGTAGATGTAATACTTCCAATCGTACATGGTAAAGGTGCTGAAGATGGATCTTTAGCAGGTCTTCTTGATTCAATAGGTATTCCATATGCTGGACCTAAAATGTTAGGAGCAGCACTTGGTCAAGATAAAGTTGTAATGAAACAAGTTATGGAGTCTTGTGGACTTCCAATCGTAGACTATACTTGGTTCTATGATACAGAATATTTAAATGATTCTAAAAAAATATTAGCAAATATTAAAAAAGTAGGATATCCAGTAATTGTTAAACCTGCTAACTTAGGTAGTAGTGTTGGTATAACAGTAGCTAAAACTGCTAAAGACGTAGAAAACGCTATTGAAGAAGCTATTAAATATGATAATAAAATAGTAGTTGAAAAAATGGTATCTAATTTAGTTGAGGTTAACCAAGCTGTACTTGGAAACTATGAAACTCAAGAATTAAGTGCTATTGCTGAGATGTTAACTTCTAACGATTTCTTAACATATGAAGATAAATATATTGGAAATGGTAAGAAAACAGGTGGTAAAAAAGTTTCTGCTAAAGGGTCTGGCAATATGTCTAATAGTGCCATGAATATACCTGCAAAATTAGATAAAACAATTGAGAAAAAAGTTAATGAATTATCACTTGAAACTTTCAGAGCTCTTAACTTAAGAGGAGTTGCAAGAGTTGATTATTTAATTGATAAAAAAGCTAAAAAAGTTTATATCAATGAACCTAATACAATTCCTGGATCTTTATCATTCTATATGTTTAAAGTAAATGGTAAAAGCTATACTGAACTTTTAGATGATATAATTACTATGACTATTAGAGATTATAAAAATGAACACAAAAAAACTACAAGCTTTGAATCAAACATTTTAAGTACTTATAATGGATCTAAAGGAGCAAAAGGCAAGATGAAAATTTAATCTTGCCTTTTTTTTAAATTATGATAAAATAATTACCAATAGATGGGGGTATTATATGACAAAATATGATAATCTTATTAATTATTTAGATGAAGATGCTTATAAAATATATAATGAAGTGTTTTTTAAAAATGATGAGTTGAATACTTTAATTGTAAAAGACTATTTAAAACAAATAATTTCAACCGCTAAAATAAAAACTTTAAAAGATTTACTTATAACAAGAATTAATGTATTTTTGTTTAAATTAAACTCTATGATAAATGAGAATAATTATGAAATAGATAATTCAATAGATCATATGAATTATATGTTAAAACGTCAGTATATGAATCTAACTAAGCTATCAATTCTTATAAATAAAACTGACGATATTGATATGTTAAGAAAAATTTATCTAAATTCTAATGCAATGATATCTATATCTGAATCATCTATAATTTATTTTAATAATTTGCTTAAAATGATGGAATATGAAGCTAAAGGTATAACTTATTTACCAAATTATAATGTAGATATTTCAATTAATGAAACTAAAATGAATGCAATAACAGCTAATATTAAAAAACTGAAAAAATAATATTGAAAAACTTAGACCTGTGTGATATAATTAAAACGTATTTGAAAATCGTCTTGTTAGCTCAGTTGGTAGAGCAACTGACTCTTAATCAGTGGGTCTAGGGTTCGAGTCCCTAACAGGACACCATTTAGATTATAAAAGTCCTGAATTAAGGACTTTTTTTAATAAAATAGGGGTGATTTATGACAATTGAAGATGAATATAGATTATATTTAGGTGCTTATTATGGTGTGCAAACTATGGATTCTTATGAACTAAAAGTCTATATTTTAAAAGAAATAGAAGATTTTATAAAAAATTTTTTAAAAAATAATAAAATTGATAACATAGAAGA
This sequence comes from uncultured Muribaculaceae bacterium, assembly GCA_964518415.1. Classification (GTDB taxonomy): domain Bacteria; phylum Bacillota_I; class Bacilli_A; order RF39; family UBA660; genus CAJOJO01. The sequence continues at coordinate 7,795 of CAZFGE010000012.1, read as the reverse complement.
GGTAAAAGCCTATGTTAAAGATAATATTCCTTTAAAAACTAAATTACAAGATAGTTTAATTCTTTTGAACAAGTTAAATGCACCAATGGAATTAATCTTACTTATAAAAAAACGTCTTAAAGAGTTAAACTAAGGCGTTTTTTTGTTAATTTTTATAAATTTGACAAATAGTAAATAAAGGTTATAATAGTGGCTACTTACCAATAATATGCTTAAAAATAAGACTGAATTGGAGGTACTTATATGAAAAGAATAGAAAGATTTGAAAAACTTAAAGAAAATATTAATGTGAGAATTACTTCAATAAGTGATAAACTTAGTGAAAGTAATATAAGAAATTTAAAAAAATTAGGCTTAGCATTCGCTATAGTAGGTTCACTTAGTGGATGTACAGCTACTGTTCTTTATTTGTATGATGATAAAGGAATAAAATTCATTGATGAAAAAATAGATGAATTACCTGAGCCAATTCAAGATATTATCGATGATATAGTTGGCGATGATAAAAATGATGAGGTCATTGATTCAAAAGAGGATGATTCTATAGATACTAAAGAAGAGAATCCTAAAGAAGAAAATAAAGTTGATAATAATCAAGTGGTAATTCCTTCAAATAATGATAATAATTCATCAAATGATAATAATTCTACAAATAGTAATATAAATAATGAAGATAAAAAGGATGAAGATAAACCTGTTAATCCTAATCCTGAACATATACATGAATATGGAAGCTATACCTATAATGAAAAAGGTGGTAATGAAGTTGCATATTGTAAAACATGTGGAGCTGCTACATATAGAAAATGTAATATGTCAGATTGGACAGTTAAAGGTAATAAAGAAGAAAGACATTGTAAAAATGGTTGTGGACATACTGAAACTAGAGTACATGAACACATGCATTCTTTATCAGAAACTCCTACAATAGGTACTATATATGGAACTGCTGATAAATGTCATACAGAATATTATACATGTACATCTTCAAATTGCCCGTCAAATGAAAAAATAAATGAACATTTGGTTAATCATTCATTTGGTTCAGTATATGAAATTGATGTTGGAAGAAATACATATCATCAATATCAAAACTGTACTATATGTGGTTATAAAAAATATATTGGTTCTGTAACTAGAACACCAAGTCAACCGGATCCAACACCAAGTAATCCTAGTACACCAGATCCAACACCTAGTACACCGGATCCAACACCAAGTCAACCGGATCCAGTACCAAGTAATCCGAGTACTCCAGATCCAACACCAAGTACTCCAGATCCAACTCCAACAGATCCTACACCAAGTCAACCGGATCCAACGCCAAGTACTCCAGATCCGACTCCAAGTGACCCGACACCTATAATGCCAGGTGATAGTGTACCTGATCCAATAGAATATACACCAAGTACACCAACGCCACTTATGCCGGATAGTGTACCTGATCCATTTGATTCATCATCGCTTAGAAGAATGAAAAATTATATACTAAGTGCATTTAATGAATCAAATATATATGTTGACTCAAACAATGATAAGCAAAGAAAAGTATAATTAATAAGTAATAAAGAGGGTGATTTTATGAAAGGAAAGAAATGGTATAGTGATATTAGTAATTGGCTTTTTGGACTTTTACTACTAATACTTATTCCAATATTAATTGTTAACATACACATAATGGTTCAAGCCAAAAATGATAAAGATACTGTTCCAAATATCTTTGGATATAAACCATTTATCGTATTATCTGGTTCAATGGAAACTAAAATTAGAATTGGTGATTTGATTATTACAAAAATAATTGATCCTACTTCTTTAAAAGTTGATGATGTTATAGCATTCCGAGATGAAGAGAATACAGTAACAACCCATAGAATCATAGATATTATCGATAAAGATGGTACAACCTATTTTGTAACTAAAGGTGATAACAATAGTTCACAAGATAGATATTTGGTTAAATATAAAGACGTCGAAGGAATTTACATAACTCGTATTCCAGGTATAGGTCAAGCTCTAAATGAGTTATCAAAGCCTACTACAATGATTATTGTAATACTTGGAATAACAATAGTATTCATCTTGTTATTCTCAATTTCTAATAAGAAAATGAGAAAAAAAGAACAAGAAGAATATAGACGCTACTTAAGAGAAAAAGAACAAAATAAATACAATTTCTTTTAAGTAATAATTTCATATAAGGTAGACACACGAATACAAGTGTTTACATAAATTCAAGGGGGAGGTGAAATTATATGAAAAGAATGTCTGTATTAGCTATATTAGTTTTAGCAATTTCCATAACTGCATTCTCAGTTGCTGGAACATACGCAAAATATACATCAACTGATACAATCTCTGACAAAGCCAGAGTAGCAAGATGGAATATCAATGAACTTGTTAATGTAAGCTTATTTGAAGATACTTACAATAATGGAGCTGTTAAAAATCTTGATGATGATACATCAGTAACAGATGTAATTGCTCCAGGAACTAAAGGTTCTTATAATTTCAAATTAGAAGGTTCAGTAGAAACTAACTATACTATTAAAGCGACTGTTAAAGAAGCTTTAGAGACTAATGGTCTTGAAGGTAGAGTTGTATACTATCTTAAAGATGGTGATACAGTTTTAAATTCTGATACTTCATTAGCAGGTTTAAAAGCTGCATTAGAAGCACTATATGATGGTAATACTATCTATGCTGCAGGAAGTTTAGACGAAAAGACATATACTATCGAATGGGAATGGGTTTTCGAAAAAACTACTACAGTTGATGAAACTACTGTTATAGATAGTGAAAACGATGCTACAGATACTGCTCTTGGTAATAAATCAGCAGAAGGAACAAACGTTCCAGAAGTTAAAATTACTGTAGACTTTACTGTAACTCAATCTAATCAAGCTGCTTAATAGTTGATTAAGATATATTGGAAGCATTTAGCTTCCTACTAAGTCTATTATATATTAGTAGATTTAGTAGGGAATTAAATTAAAGGGGGTGATTATTATGCAAAATAATACTAGCTCTGACAATAAAAAAAGAAGAATGGTTATTGAAATTATTATTGCAATAATAATCCTTCTTTTAATAACAAGTTGTACTGCATTTAATCTATTTGGAAAAATTGGTAAAAATTCAATTGAGACAAACACAGATATTGATGACAACAAAAAGGATATTCCCAAAAATATAAACGATAAATTATTCTTTGATATGGATAATGATGCTACTTTGAAAGTTAATCTAGAAGATGGCTTTTTTAAAATAAGCTATACTTTAAATGGAATAAAAGCAAAAGATCTAGTATGTACTACATCAGATGCTAAAATAGCAACTTGTACTGTTGAAGATGGATATATAAAAGTCTATCCTCATAAAAAAGGTAGAGTTCAAATTGAAGTATCTACGAATGTAAATGGTACTAAATATATTGCTAAAACAACAATTGAAATAATATCAAAAGAAGATCTTACACTTGATGATATAGGAGGCTCTACTAAAAAGCCTAATAATTCAAATAATCAAGTTGAAAATCCAAATGAAGATATTAAAATAAATAAATCAAATGATGCAAGACTTAAGAGTTTATCAGTTGGAAGATATGATTTAAATCCAAGCTTTAATAAAAATAATTTCGAATATGTTGTAAATGTATCTAAAAATACTACATCTGTTAATATAAAAGCAGAAACATTACATAATAAAGCTAAAATTATATCTGGAACTGGAAATATAAATTTAAATTCTAAATCAACACTTCATGAGGTTAAAGTTGAAGCAGAAGATGGTACAATTTTAACTTACACAATAAAGATAAATAAATTAGATTCACTTGATGAAATATCTAGTGATGCAACACTTAAATCTCTTATATTAGATGGCTTTAGTCTAAATCCTGATTTTATAAGTGATGAAGAAATATATAGTATAAAAGTACCATTTAATTTAACTAACTTAGATGTTTTAGCTATTCCAAATATTGAAACATCACTTGTTATGGTAAGTGGTAATAAAAATTTAATAGTTGGTAATAACTTAATCACAATTAAAGTTGTTGCTGAAGATGGAACAACTAAAATATATAAAGTAAATGTGGAAAGATTAGATGAAAGTATTGATGATACAAATGCTTTTATATCTAACTTAAAAGTAAATAATGGTATATTAAAAGAAAAATTTAATAAAAATAATTATTTATATAGTGTTGAAGTTGAAGCAAATATAGATAGATTAAACCTAGATATTTTACTTGAAGATCCAACTTCTACATATGAAGTTATTGGTAACGATAATTTACAAGTTGGTCTTAATAAAGTATATATTAAAGTTACAAGTAAAGATGGTGTTAAAAAAACATATGAACTTGATGTTTTAAAAAATGATACTCCAGTAGTAAGTGATTACTACATTACATCACTTAAAGAATATAATGTTTTATATAGAACTGATATAGAAAACTATAAAAACATTATAATTAATTCTAATATATTAAATGGAGACATTACATCAACTTATGAAAATAGTAAATTAGTTATATCAGATTCATCTTCAACAATTACGCTTGAATCAAATACATTAAACTTAGAATATTTAGCTGATTCAAGTACGACATCTCACACAATTAAAGTTAAATATAATAATGTTGGTACTCATAATATAAAAGTTACAGGTTATAAAGCTGGAGTTTTAATTGATAGCTATAACATTACTTTTAAAGTTAGTACTGAATATATTGTTAAAATATCAGCAAATGGAGGTTTCTTTAGTGAATTTGAAGATACATATATACTTTCATTTAAAGATGGTGAGAGATTAGATTTAAGTGAATATAATAAAGCTTATAAAAGAAGTGATACTAATTGTTTAGTATATACATTAAAAGAGTATAACACCAAACCTGATGGTACAGGAAATAAGTATACTCTTGATATGAATAACATAAAAATAACATCTGATTTAGAGTTATATGCTATATATGACTTTACAAATACAGTTAATTATGTATCAACATCTAATAAATTATATTTAGCTGACGTTGATATATTTAAACTAGAAAATGGCGTTAAAGGATTTATATATCCAGGTGCCAATGGAGCATATATAATGCATATAAAAAATACAACACAAGATAAAATAACAATCACTTCTATGGATATAGAAGAAGATACAATTTGTACAAGTGATGTATGTTTAAATATGGGATATATAGTTAAATATACAAATAATAATTTAAGCAGTTATGATTATTTACTTGGTAGTGAAAACAGCTATGCAATCTTAAATGAAGAAGCTGATACTACACGTGATAATCATGATGGCACAAAACATAATAAAAAAACAATCTATTTAAATAATATTGAATTAGATCCAAATGAAGAGACAGAAATTTCTCTATTATGGAAATGGGTTGATTCAGAATCTGATACTAAAATAGGTAAGTATGCAAATGATAATACAAGCGATACATTCTACTTACTTACAGTATCTTATACATATGATAAAGAAGAAGAGGTTTGTGGGTGATACATATGAAGTACATAATTAATTTTATAAAAGCAATATTCATATTTTTAATAATCGTTTTAGTTGTTTACAATGTTTATAATTATATAAATATAAAAATTTTAAAAAATGATTTAACAAAAGTTAATGGATATGCGGTTTTAGAAGTTGTATCTGGTTCAATGGAACCTACTATAAAAGTAGGAGATATAATTGTTATTGATACACACTCTAAAAAGTATGAAATTGGTGATGTAATTACATTTTATGATACTAATGGTAACTTTGTAACACACCGTATTGTAGATATCGAAGGTGGCAAAATGATTACCAAAGGTGATAATAATAAATCAGTTGATGAGAATATGACAATTGATCATATAGTAGGTAAATATATATATAAAGTTCCATTCTTAGGAGCATTCTTAAATATATTTAGAAATCCTATTTATTTAACACTTATCTTAGTAATTGGAATGCTTTTCTGTTACTTGATAAGTACAGATAAAGATGGTAAGCCAATTGTCGTGAAAAAACAAAATAGATTTGATAATTGGACTTGGTAAGAAAGGGGGATTATATGAGTAATGTACTACATAATAAAATGTTTAAAGCAAATTTAATTAGATGGTTTGTCTTATATATTGGAGTAATATCTGTATTTACTACTGTAGTAACTTACTCTAAATATATAACAACCCTTCCAGCTGAAAACACAGCAAGAACAGCCAAATTTAATGTAAAAATTACAAATGATAAAATATGTTCTAGTTTATCTACAATGTGTAATTTAGATAAATATAAACCATATGATGAGATAGAATACTATTTTACAGTTGATACAACTGATGTAGAAGTATTAGCTGATTTAGTGCTTAAAATATCCGTTGATAAAGAATTTAGAATAATTAGTTTTACATATCTTGGTGATACAGATTATACTATATCAATGCCAGAATATGGAACAGTTCCTGATTCTTTAACTGAGCAAGCACTTCCAGATGAATTTATGCTTAATTATATAAATAATTCTGAAAGTGATGATAATAATGTTATTACTCTTATAGGTACAACAGGTGCTTATAAAGGAAAAATTCAAACATATAAATTAAAACTTAAATTTATGAAAGATGCATATGATAGTTCATATTCATCAAATCATGATTATGAAAAAATAGTTAAAATAGGTTACTCAGCTAACCAAAAAATATAACTAGAAAGGTAGGGGGTTTTGGATGAATAAAAGAAGTATTAGCTTATATTTCGTCTTATTAACTGCTATTATTAATATATTTGTATTTGCAGATTTTCCAAAATCTCATGCCAAATATATTAAAACAGAAAATGAAGCAATTTCTTATGAAACATCAATAAAAAAATTAAAATTATCTACTGGAGAAGGAAGCGACTATACAACAAAAGATAATGTATCGCTTTTATCTTCATCAGTTAAAGATCATGCAGTATTTACAGTTAAATTTAACAGAAGTAATTCAATGTATATTGATCAAAATGGTATATATTCAGATAAACTTGATACATATAGATTTACAGTTAAAGATAATAAAAATGCATGTTATGTAAGAAATAATTCTGTAAGTTCTCAAAATGGCTCTATTATATATAATTCAAGTAAAGAGTTTACAGTTACATATAATAATGCTTTAGACGATACAGTTTATTTAATATTAGAGTGTAGTGTTGTAGATGATCCATCTATAGATAATGCTACTGATAATATTTATGTTTCATTTGATATACTTGAATCAATCACAAATTATAATAATGTATCTGAAGAAGAGTTTACTTATATCGAATATGGATATCCTCTTGTTTTAAATGATTTTTATAGTGCAGTATATACATGGCATCCAGAAGAAAATCCAAACTTTAAATATAAATATCAAAGTGCACTTGAGGCATTAGAAATAAAATATCCAGAATATAAAGAAACAACTATAATGAATGAACTTGTTGAATACTTTGATACTGTATTTGAAAGTTCTAAAGAAAATGATGAATTATTTATATTCAATAAAGATAACTTAAAAGGATTTAGATATGATGAGACTCTAGAAAATCCATATGTCTTTGAAGATAACTTTGCAGGATATGCTTTAACTTCATTGAGATATGAAAAATTTGAAGATAAAACAAAATATCAATTCTATTTTTCAGATGTATCTAATTTGAATATAGAAACTAAAAAAGCTATTTTTGATGAATACTTTAACGCATATGCATCAAGCACTATATCAACAGAAGAAAATAAAAATAAAATAACTAATTA
>CAZFGE010000011.1:0-14595 GCA_964518415.1 uncultured Muribaculaceae bacterium | reverse complement strand
AGAAGATATTTAAATTAAAGGTATCTAATTTTGATTTAATTATTCTTCTTTTATTTTTGCTCTTAATATATAATCCTTTTTATATATATAATATTGGTTTTTTATATAGTTTTATTATAAGCATGAGCTTAGTTTATTTTAGTGAATTATTAAATAGTAATAACTATATAAAATCGTTATTTAAAACATCTTTAATATCCTTTTTAATGGGTATTCCAATCACTATTAATAATAACTTTGAACTTAATTTTTTAACTCCGTTTTTAAATCTTATATTTGTGCCTTTTGTATCAATCATTGTGTTTCCTCTTAATATACTAAATTTTTTATTCCTTAGATTTGATATATTAAATGGTTTAGTTATAAAAATATTAGAAACTTTATCTAAAATGTTTTCTAATTTAAATATGTTTTCTATAATTATTCCTAAAATGCCTTTATATGTTTTATTAGCTTATTATGTATTAATTATTTTAATAATAAAAAAATTAAATATTAAAAATATTTTATTATTAGTACTTATTTTATTAATTCATTCAAATATTAAATATTTAAACAATAATTCAATTGTTACTATGATTGATGTTGGGCAAGGAGATTCTATTCTTATAGAACTACCTCATAATAAGAATGTATTGATTGATACTGGAGGTAAAATAAAATATAAGACTCCTTTATGGAAGAAAAGGAAAAAAGAATATTCAATTTCAAATGATACTATTATTCCATTACTTAAATCGTATGGAATAAAAGAATTATCGGCTTTAATTTTAAGCCATGGTGATGCGGATCATATGGCAGAAGCTATAAATTTAATTAAAAATTATAAAGTAGATAAGGTTATCTTTAATTGTGGTGACTATAACAACTTAGAAGTTAATCTAATTAAAGAGTTAAATGATAGAAATATAGAATATAAATCTTGTGTTAAAGAGTTAAATATTGATAATAATAAATTTTCTTTTCTTCAAACGAAAGAATTTAATAATGAAAATGACAATTCAAATGTTTTATATATAGAGTTAAGTGGATATAAATTTATGTTTATGGGCGATGCTTCTAGTTTAACTGAAAGAGAAATACTTAATAAGTATAATTTATCTAAAATAGACGTTTTAAAGGTAGGACATCACGGAAGTAAAACTAGTAGTAGTGTTGATTTTATAAATAGAATTAATCCTAGATATTCACTTATTTCAGTTGGACGGAATAATCATTATGGACACCCTAACAAAGAAGCATTAGATAATCTAAAAAAATCAAAAATATATAGAACAGATATAAATGGTAGTATTATGTTTAAGATTAAAAATAATAAGTTAAAAATAGAAACATGTAATCTATAAATGTATTTATCTATGATATAATTTTAAATAGGAAGTGGTTGTATGTCTTCTTTTGAATACTATGATTTGTTTTTAAAATCTCAAAATAATGGAGAATATCATATGTTTACATTTGATTTGAAAGATAGTAAGAAAATGAATTCAAATGACAGATTAGATGCTATGTATAAAATGAGACATATGTTAAAAGATATTTATAATTATTTAAAAGAAGTAGAATTAATAATAAATCAAAAAATTGTTTTAGATCAGTGTTTGGTTGAAAATGAATTGTGGATGCCTAATGAACCTTATTTTATGGGCGATGCAGGTGAAATAACTATATATAGGAATTCTATTCCAGATGATTTATTTTATGAAATATTTAACAAATTTAAAGAAAAATATAATTTTAATTATGAACTTCATATAACTGATGGATATTATGAAACAAATAAATGGGTAGAGGGTAAAGATAAATTTGCTAGAACATATTGTTTTGATATTCTTTCAAATAAACATAAAAAACAGTAATATTTTTTTAAATTAAACATATAATGATATTAGAAATATTTGTGTTCGCTACCCGCTAGTAGCGTTTAATATAGATAGAGTTAACTCCAAAAAAGGAATCATTTGATTCCTTTTATTTGTATACTCCATAAATATTCTTTTCAGTGTCATAGAAAATTTGTTTTTTAGGTGGCATATATGTTAATACTGTAAATATTATATAGCTAATTATAATTAAGAAAAGTCCTATATTTTTTTCATTCTTAATTTTTTTAAAGTTCAGAATATAATAACTTATAATAGAACATAAAATATATGTAAAAAATAAAATGGATATTGATAAAATAAGACTATGGCCCAGAATGGTATTTAATGGATAATATATTAGTAAATAAATAATGATTCCAAGTGTGGATGTTATAGGAATACTTATAAATAAATTATTATATTTTATATTCTTGTATTTATATATGAAGTATTCAATAATAGTTGTTATTAAAATGGAAGTATAGATTATCTTCATATGTTCCCAAACTGATTCATTAACAGGAAAGAAAATGCTGGTTATAAAATTAGGAAACCATACATACATAAAATGAGCTGGAAAGGATAAAACAAACATTAAAAATGTACTAATTATTTTAATTTTTTTCATATTCATACTAAATTATATAAAAAATTTAAAAAATTATTCATAAAAAAAAGGAAATTGAAGATTTTTGTCGTATATTATTAGTAGAGGGTAATTTTATGGATAAAAATATTTTAACACAAGACATAATTACAAAAGTTCAAGAAAGCGTCGACATTGTCGATGTTATTTCGGGTTACCTACCTCTTTCAAATAGGGGTAAAAATTTCTTTGGAGTTTGTCCATTCCATTCAGATCACTCTCCAAGTATGAGCGTATCTAGAGAAAAACAAATTTATAAATGTTTTGCTTGTGGAGCTTCTGGTAATGTATTTAATTTTGTAATGAATTATGAAAATACTACATTTATAGATGCTGTAAAGATCCTTGCTAATAAAGCAGGAATTCCTCTAAATATTAAAACATCAAATTATAAAGAAAATAGTAAACTACAAGTTTTATACGATATATTTGATGTTACTCAAAAATTTTATAAAAATAATATTAATACTAAAGATGGAGAAAAAGCATTAGAGTTTATTAAAAATAGAAAATTTGATTTAAGTATTATTAAAGATTTTGAATTAGGTCTTTCACTTAAAGAAGATGATAAGTTAGTAAATCTATTAACTAAAAAAGGCTATAATCAAAACGATATGATGAGAACAGGCTTAGTTAATAAAAATGAACGCGGCCTTAAAGATATGTATATAAATAGAATTATGTTTCCAATTCATAATTTACAAGGTAATTTAGTTGGATATAGTGGTAGAATATTTAATGGTGAAAAATTAAATAAATATTTTAATACTAAAGAAACTGAAATATTTAAAAAAGGTGAGATACTATATAACTATCATAGAGCTAAAAGTGCAGTTAAAGAGCATGATCAAGTAATAGTTGTTGAAGGTTTCTTTGCAACAATTCGTCTTCATACAATTGGAGTTGATAATGTAGTTGCAACCCTTGGTACAGCATTTACAAAGAATCACGCAAGTATTCTTAAACGTATGGCTAAAGAAATTGTTTTATGTTTTGATGGTGATAATGCTGGTAGTGATGCTACAAATAGTTGTATTAAAGAACTTGAAAAAGTTGGAGTTATTCCGAAAATTATTAGACTTGAAGATAATTTAGATCCAGATGATTATGTTTTAAAATATGGAAAAGATAGAATGCTTGAAAAAATAAATAATCCAATGAACATAATGGATTATAAATTAAATTATTACAAAAAAGATAAAGATTTATCTAATAATCAAGATTTATCTAAATATGTTAATGATATGATAGAAGAATTAAAACTAATAGATGATGATATATATCGTGAATTAACGCTTAAAAAATTATCTGATATTTCAAAATTATCAGTAGATATTTTAAAGAAAAAGTTAAATGATGAAGAAGTGGTTACTAAGACACCTAGATATGAGAAGAAAGAAGTAAAACTTAATAAATATGATTTAGCCGAAAGAAATATTTTATATTATGCACTTAATAATAAAGAAATATATAAAAAGATTATTGATGAGAATTTAAAATTTAACAATCAAAAGTATATCGATTTAGTAATGGATATAAATGATTATTTATCTAAACATGATAATTTAAAGATTTCCTCATTATTAACTTATTATAGAGATAATTTAGATATGACAAATTTACTTAATAGTTTAATTGATTTAGACTTAAAAGATGATTGTAGTATTGATGAGATTAATGATTATATAAAAGTTATTAAAGAGAGAACTAATAAAAAGAAAATGAATAATTTAAAAAATAACATGAGGGAAGCAACTTCTAAGACTGAAAAAATGAAGTTGTTAGAGCAAATGTTAAATTTAAGAAAAAAAGAGTTAGAAGGAGCAAATAAATATGATAAATGAAATTAAAACGTTTGAACAAAGAAAAGAAGAATTAATTAAAAATGGTAAAAAAGCAGGTAAAGTTACATATGAAGAATTAGCTGCTGCTTTAAAAGGACTTGAGATAGGCGCAGATGAATTAGATGATTTATATAATGCCTTAAGAGATAATAAAATAGAAATAGTATCAGATGAAGAAGATAATAGTGAAGGAGACACTGTTGAACTTTTAGACGATAACACATTAACAAAAGATTTAACTATTAATGATCCAGTTAGAATGTATTTAAAAGAAATAGGACAAATTAAACTTTTATCAATGGATGAAGAGTTAGAACTTGCAGATAGAATTGCTGCAGGAGATGAAATGGCTAAAAATACATTAGCAGAAGCTAACCTTCGTTTAGTTGTAAGTATAGCTAAAAGATATGTTGGACGTGGAATGCTTTTCTTAGACTTAATACAAGAAGGTAATATTGGACTTATGAAGGCTGTAGATAAATTTGATGTATCTAAAGGATATAAATTTTCTACATATGCAACATGGTGGATTAGACAAGCAATAACTCGTGCTATAGCTGATCAAGCAAGAACAATCAGAGTACCTGTTCATATGGTTGAAACTATTAATAAACTTGCACGTATTCAAAGACAATTAACACTTGAATTAAACCGTGAACCAACAGAAGATGAACTAGCTAAAAAAATGGGTATTCCAGTAGAAAAAATAAGAGATATCTACAAAATTAGTCAAGAACCTGTATCTCTTGAAACTCCAATCGGTGAGGAAGATGATTCACATTTAGGAGACTTTATTAAAGATGAACGTAATGTAAGTCCTGAAGAATTTGCTACTAATGAAATGCTTAAAGATGAAATATCAGAAGTATTATCTACTTTAACTGAGAGAGAGGAAAAAGTAATTCGTCTTAGATTTGGACTTGAAGATGGTAAATCAAGAACGTTAGAAGAAGTTGGTCAAATGTTTGGTGTTACAAGAGAACGTATTAGACAAATAGAAGCAAAAGCTCTACGTAAACTTAGACATCCATCTCGTTCACGTAAACTTAAAGATTATATGGGTGACTAATGGCTTTTTCAAAAAGAATAAAAAAATTAGCATCACTAGTTGATAGTAATGCTTTTGTAATTGATGTTGGATGTGACCATGGCCTTTTAGATATATATTTAACCCTTTATAATAATAACAAATGTCTTGCTTGTGATATAAATGAAAATGCTTTAAATAGCGCTAAAGAAAATATCAAAAAATATAATTTAGATATTGAAACTAAGTTAAGTAATGGTTTAAATGATATTGATGTTAAAGAACATTCTACATGTGTTATTGCTGGAATGGGAACAAACTTAATATTAAGTATTTTATCAAATGACAAAATAAATAAAATCGACTCATTAATTATTCAAACTAATAATGATTATGAAGAACTAAGAAAAAATGTTTCAAAATTAGGATTTTATATAGAAGATGAAATGGCATTCAAAGATAAAAAAATCTGGTATATAATTATGAAATTTAAAAAGGGAACAAAAAAATATAAGAAAAAAGAATATATATTAGGACCTGTTTTATTAAATAAAAGTGATAAAGAAACAATTGAATATTTTAAATGTGAACATGATAAATATTATAAGATATTGAAAAGTATACCTAAAAGATATATTTTTAAGAGAAAAAAAGTTAAGTATATTTTAGGACATTTAAGTAACTATATAAAGAAAGTAGGACCTTCACTATAATTTGGTGATGGTTTTATTTTTTTTACATCACTTTTAGGCTTATTATCTATTTTCTTAAATTCATTCATAACCTTAAACATTGTTTTAGCATTTTTGATAATTGGCCCGGTTTGTTTTATTAAAGGTATTGCTTGATTTACTACATTTAAAGTCTTTTGAGTCGTATTTAAAATATTTGAAAAATTTATGCCTCTGAAGATATTTTTAAACAAGCCAGCCCTTGGCATTGTATTATAATAATTTATTGGCATACTATAAAAATAGGGATTGTAATAGTTCATAAAAACTCCTCCTAAATTATTATATGTTTGTCAAAAAAAGGTTTTACAATTTTTTGATTTATGGTATAATCAATTATAGTAGGAGAGTATGAAGAGATTGGACGGTGTTTTTTATATGCGTAAACCTATTTACTTGATGCCATTTATTATCGTATATAAAATTGTTTTTGGTGTTTTTAAAGCACTTATAAATGTATGTAGATATTTTTATCTTGGTCTTAAAACAATTGGATCTATCTTTAAAATTAAGCCAACTAAGAAATCAAAAGATAAAACTGGCGTAAATGAAATTACAACTTTAGTTGATTCTTTTGATATTAAAAAGTTTAATAGTTTAAGAAAACTTAAAGAAAAAGAATTAAAGAAATTAAAAGAAAAAGATAGAATTAAAGAAATTAAAAAGAAAAAAGCTTTGGAAACTGTTGAGGAAACTCCAGCAGAAGATAAAAAAGACAAAAAGAAAAAAGACGTTTATATAAATGAAAACGTTAAAGGTCCTGATTTATTCGCACATAGATTGGATGAATTCTTTAAGAAAATAAAAAACATTCCAACAGCAATTAAAGAAAAACTATCAAATAATGAATTTGTAAAACATAGTAAAAACAAAGACATGATGAAACGTGAGGCTTTATTAATTGATTTTGATGGTAAAGATGCTGAGAAGAGTGAGAAGAAAGTTATATATGAATATGTTGCTAAAAATAAAGAAGGAAAAATTGTAAAAGATTACTTTGAAGCATTTTCAAAAGTTGAAGTTCATTCATTCTTACTAAGCGAAGGATATGAAGTATATAGTATAAAAACTAATAAATGGATTCAATTAATGCATCAAAATACAAATGTTAATAATACTAAGTTTAAAAATAAAGATTTAATCTTCTTACTTACACAACTTTCAACTTATATTAAAGCTGGTATTCCTTTAGTTGAATCATTAAAAATATTAGAAAAACAATATAAAAATAAAAAATATAAGAGAATATTAACATCTATTATATATGACCTTACAATGGGTGAGAACTTTAGTGAAGCTTTACTTAAACAAAATGTTGCTTTTCCAAAATTATTAATTAATATGGTTAAGACAGCTGAGATGACAGGAGAACTTCCTGAAGTATTAGATGATCAAGCTGAATATTATACACAAGTTGAAAAAATTAGAAAACAAATGATTTCTGCAATGTTATATCCAGCAATAGTACTTACTGCATCAATTGGAGTTGCAACATTTATTATGTTATATGTAGTTCCAAAATTTGTAGAAATTTATGATTCTATGGATTCTACAAAAATACCTCAATTCACTTTAATTGTTTTAGCAATTAGTGATTTTATGAAAAAATATATTTTTATTATATTAGCAGTTATTGTAGTATTTGTAGTGGTATTTATATTGATGTATAAAAATGTTAAAGGATTTAGAACAATTGTCCAATACATACTAATGAGACTTCCTATTATAGGTAATACAATTATATATAATGAAGTTGCTATGTTCACTAAAACATTTTCATCATTATTATCACATAACGTATTTATAACAGATAGTATGGAAGTTTTAAATAAAATAACAAATAATGAAATATATAAAATGATTATTCTTGATACTATATCTAACCTAGCAAAAGGTGATAAGATTTCTGAAGCATTTAAAGATAATTGGGCATTTCCTATACCTGCTTATGAGATGCTTGTTACAGGTGAAAAAACAGGAGAACTTCCTGAAATGATGGCTAAAGTATCTTCATATTATCAAGATTTACATTCAGAGAGTGTTCAAAGAATCAAAACAGTTGCAGAACCTGCAATTACTGTATTCTTAACTGTTATAGTTGGTGTATTGATTATGGCTATAGTAGTTCCAATGTTCAGTATGTACAATGCTGTTCAACAAATGTAATATGGGTGGTTTTATGGAAATTTATTATACAATAATGACATTTATATTTGGAACCGTTTTAGGTTCCTTCTATAATGTATGTGGTTATCGTTTGCCAAGAGAGGAGTCTTTAATTAAGCCTGCATCTCATTGTCCAAAATGTAATCATAAACTAGGTGCAAGTGAACTTGTTCCAATTCTATCTTATTTATTTCAACTTGGAAAATGCAAGAATTGCAAATGTAAAATTTCGGCATTTTACCCAATATTTGAATTTACAACTGGTGTTTTATTTGCTATTTCATATTTAATATTCGGATTTTCAGTTGATTTTTTTATAGCAATTACATTTATATCAATGCTTTTAATTATAATTATAAGTGATTATCAAACAATGATTATCCCTGATTCAGTTCTTATAGTTGGAAGTATATTATTAGTTATAGAGTTATTCTTAAAAAATGGATTAGACGTTTATTTAAATATTATAGATGGACTTATATCATTCACTAATATGTATTTACTTAAAAAATTTGGAGACTTTTTATTTAAAAAAGAATCTATGGGTGGAGGAGATATTAAGTTAATGGGTGTTGTAGGACTTGTTTTAAACTATAAATTAGCTGTTATAACAATTTTCCTTGCATCTATTATAGGTCTTCCAGTTTCACTTATAATTTTATGGAAGAAGAAAACAAATATAATTCCATTTGGGCCATTTTTAAGCGTAAGTGCAATTATATTACTTTTATCAAGAGTAGACTTTAATATGATAATAGACATGTTAACTTTATAAATTACTTAATGTAATTTTAAATTATGCTATTTCTTATATAGAATAAAAAAGCAACATTAATTGTTGCTTTTATTTATTTTATCATATACATTTTTTAATCCTAATTCGTATTTACTCGTTAACTTTGGATTATAATATTTTTTATTTAATAAATTATCTGGTAAATACTGTTGCTTAACCCATGAATTAGGATAGTCATGAGGATATTTATATCCAATAGGGTTTTGTCTTATATTGTCAGGAACAGGTCCAACATTACCTAGTTTTACATCATTAATAGCTTTATCAAGAGCTATATGTCCACTGTTAGATTTAGGCGATAGAGCAAGTTCTATAACAATATCGCCTAGAGGAATTCTTCCTTCTGGAAGACCTAATCTTTCACATGCATTAATAGCTGCTTCTACTTTAGGACCGATTAAAGGATTTGCAAGACCTATATCTTCATATGCTATAACTGTCATTCTCCTATATATAATATCTAAATCTCCTGCTTCGATTAATCTAGCCAAATAATGTAAGGCAGCATTTACATCTGATCCTCTAATTGATTTTTGAAACGCACTTATAACATCATAATGACCATCTTCGTTTTTATCGATTGATACATTTGCTTTAGCGTTTACATTTTTTAAATGATCTATAGTTATTTTTTTATCACTTGATGCAAAGTATGCAAATTCAAGTAAGTTATATGCATATCTTAAATCACCATTTGCTAAATCAGCAATCATGCTTATTGAATCATCATCTATATTAATATCTTCTAAATAATTTGATTTAATAGCTTTATTTAACGCATAAATGATATCCTCTTTAGATAGCTCTTTAAGTTCAAATATTTGGCATCTACTTCTAATTGCAGGATTTATTTTGTGGTATGGATTAGATGTAGTTAGACCAATCAATGTAATAATACCACTTTCTAAGTATGGAAGAAGCAAGTCTTGTTTATCTTTATTCATTCGATGTATCTCATCAATTATTAAGATTAATCCGTTATATAATTTTGCTTCTTCAATTGCGACATCAAAGTCTTTTTTTGTATTTATTACGGCATTTAAAACACGATATTTAACCTTTAACTCTTCTGCAATAGAAAGAGCAATTGTAGTTTTTCCAATGCCTGGTTTACCATATAAAATCATTGAAAATAAGTATTTATTTTTAATTAAATTATATAGTGGCATATCTTTATCTAATAAATGTTTTTGACCAATCACATCATCAATACTTTTTGGTCTCATTTTAATTGCTAATGGTTCCATAAAAATCACCATCTATATTCTAGCACATTTCCTAAAAAAATGATATAATTAATAAGGGTAATGTATATGAATAAGGATTATATAAAAGAGTATGAGGATTATTTAAGAATAGATAAGAAATATAGTAATAATACAATTATGTCTTATATGAATGATTTAAATAAGTTTGATTCATTTTTAAATAATAAAGATATTACTAAAATAGATAAAACAACTATTAGATTATTTATTGAATCAGAAAAGAAACGTAAACTATCTGATAGAACAATAAGTCATGATTTAATAGTTATTAAGAATTTTTACAAGTATTTAGAAAAGAATAATACTATAAAGAATAATCCATCAGTTGATATAGAACTTCCTAAGCTAAAAAAAACACTACCTCATGTACTCAGTTTAGATGAAGTAGACAAAATACTTGATATAGAATTAAAAGATAAGTATGCATACCGTAATAAAGCTATGTTAGAACTTATGTATTCATCAGGTCTTAGAATTAGTGAACTTGTAAATTTAAAAATTCAAGATATTGATTTAGAAGAAGATATTGTAAGAGTAACTGGTAAAGGAAGCAAAATGAGGATTGTTCCAATTGGTGACTATGCAATACACTATTTAAAACTATATATAAATGAATATAGAAGTTTATTGATGAAGTCTAAAATAAGTGACTATCTATTTTTAAATAGTAGGGGAGATAGGATATCAAGACAAGCTATGTTTAAAATTATAAAACAAATAATAAGAGATAAAAACATCAAAAAAGATGTATCTCCTCATACATTAAGACATTCATTCGCATCACATATGCTTGAAAATGGAGCTGATTTAAGAAGCATACAAGAGTTACTTGGCCATAGCGATATATCAACAACTCAAATATATACACATATTTCAAATAAAAAAATAAAAGAAAATTATGAGGAGTCTCATCCTCACAACTAGAAAGGAATGATATTATGTTTAAAAGAATATTTTTAACAGTACTAGATTCTGTTGGAATTGGAGAGGCAGAAGATGCCCATAAATATGGAGACTATGATGTTAATACATTTGGACACACAGTAGAAAAAACAAATGTAGATTTACCTAATTTTAAAAAACTTGGTTATTTTAATTTGTTAAATGATACTAATGATACAACCATTTCTTACTTTACTAAAGCAATTGAAGAAAGTAATGGTAAAGACACATTAACTGGCCATTTAGAGATGATGGGTGTTGTAACAGAAAAACCATTTAAAACTTTTTTAGAAACAGGTTTTCCTGATGAATTAATTAATGAAATTAAAAGAATAAGCGGTAGAGATGTAATTGGAAATAAAGCTGCATCTGGAACAGAAATTATCGAAGAACTTGGAGAAGAACAAATAAAAACAGGTGCTTTAATAGTTTATACATCAGCTGATTCAGTCTTACAAATTGCTGCTCATGAAGAAGTTATACCACTAGATGAATTATATGATATTTGTGAAAAAGTTAGAGAAATTACTAAAAGAGAAGATTGGAAAGTAGGACGTATTATAGCAAGACCATATATAGGAGAAAAAGGAAATTTCACACGTACTGCTGGTAGACATGATTATGCTCTAGATCCTGCTCATAAAACAGTACTTGATTATTTAAAAGAAAATAATTATAGTGTTATTTCTATCGGTAAGATAAGCGACATTTTTAATAATAACGGAATTACATCAATTAATAAAACAAAAGATAATTTAGATGGAATAAATAAAATATTAGAAGTAATTAATAAAGATTTTACAGGACTTTGCTTCGCAAACCTAAATGATTATGATATGAAATATGGCCATAGAAGAGATGTAGTAGGTTATGCTAATGCTTTAAAAGAACTTGATAACTATCTACCTACTATATTAGACAGTTTAAGAGATGATGACTTATTCATTATTACAGCTGATCATGGTAATGATCCAACATATAAAGGAACTGATCATACAAGAGAAAATGTACCAGTTGTACTATATTCTAAGAAGTTTAATAGTCCTAAAAGATTAGATAACTTTAAAACATTCTCTGATATTGGAGCAACTATTGCAGATAACTTCAATGTTGATACTCCTCATGGTGAAAGCGTTTTAAATGAACTTAAGTAGTATAAATTGGAATAAAGAATATGATTCATTTATAAAATATCTTTATACATTACAAGATAAAAAGTATTTAATTTTCCATTCTAAATTAGTTAAAGAAAAAAATATTATAGGAATACGTATTCCACTACTTAGAAAAATAGCTTTAGAAATATCTAAGGGTGATTATAAATCATTTATAAAAAATAATAAACATGAAACTTATGAAGAAACTATGATTCATGGACTTGTTTTAGGCTATATTAAAGAGCTATTTAAAGATGTTTTAGATGATCTTAAGGTATTTATACCATATAATGATAATTGGGCTGTAAATGACACTGTATGTTCGAATTTAAAGGCATTTAAAAATAATTTAGATGAAGGTTTTATATTTATAAATGAATTACTCAATACAAATAGTTCATGGAATATAAGATTTGCTCTTGTATTACTATTAGATTATTATATAAATGATTTTTATATAGATAAATTATTTAATATAATTGATAATATTGATACAACAGAATATTATGTTATGATGGCTAATGCTTGGCTTATATCTATATGTTTTATAAAATATCCTGATAAAACAATGAAATATTTATTAAATAATAGTTTAGATAAAAAGACTTTTAATAAAACTATAGATAAGATATGTGATTCATATAGAGTTTCTAATGACATAAAGATAAATTTAAAAGAATTAAAAAGATAGCTTAAATGTTATCTTTTTATTTGACTTAATATATTTATAGTTATATAATAAGCAATATATTTAAAGGGGTGTTTTATGGTATTAAATGAAAGACAACAATTAGAACATAAATCAAGAATGTTAAGTGGCGGATTTATAAAAGATGATTGTAAATATTTTGATTCAAAAAGTTATAAAAAATTGAAAGAAACAATGGTTAATACTTTAAAAGTAGATAATAGGAATCAAATTATTTCAAAATTTACTTTATATCCTAAATCAAAAATAATTAGCGATGGTAAATATGTAATAAATAAACATTTTAGGAATATTGATTTAAAAGTTAATTATACAAATTGTGAAGATTTTGAAAGCGTTATATTTGCTAGATTTGGTAAAAACCCAAAGCCTGAAGAACATGATAATATAATTAATTATATAAATAATAATATAGATAGAATTAATGTAACTGATATTCCTGTTGATATACAATTGTTTTGCACTTTAGACGGAAGAACAATTCATACATGGTTTTATCCTATTGATGTTGTTGATGAGAATTATTTTCATAATTTACCTTATTGTATTAATAGTATATTATTAAAAGGTGATTGTAATGATGTATTAAGTACTACATATGTACATGAAATGATGCATGCTCTAACTTCTCGTAATAAAGGTTCAATAGAGAATTATTTATTAAATGAAATGATACCTATTTTTATGGAAAAAGTTGCAGCTATTGACATATCTAATGATTCAAATCTAGTCGATTATGTAATATATGATAGATTATTGGAAACTAAATTATATATGATGGAAAATGAATATAGTATATTTAAAGATCAAGATGCACTTGGTGTATTAGAACGTAATAAATATATCTTATCTAGTGTTTATGCTACTGGATTATTTAATTTATATAAAAATGGCGATGATAATAAAAAAAACAATATTAATAATTCTATTAGAGAATTAATTAAGGGTAATACTACCGTTGATAATATATTAAAATTATATAATATTGATTTAGACGATTGTACTGAAATCATGAAAAAACAATGTAAGGTATACACTAAAAAATATTTAAATTAAAATAGATAACATTTAAGTTATCTTTTTTTCATATTCTTTAAATAGGTGATATAGTGAATCCTTTGATATTATCTTTATGTGCTAGCATATCAACTCTTATTGGTTTTGTAATGATTAAATGTCCTAAAAAAGATATTATAAAATCCTCTTTTGCCTTAGCTAGTGGGGTAATGATATCAGTATCTATATTTGATCTTATACCTGAATCATTTATTAAGCTAAATAGATATTTTAATATAATACCTGCTATTTTAATTATGTTTATTTTCTTTTCACTTGGTGTTATTATATCTATGTTAATTGATAAATATATAATAAGCGATAATGAGATATATAGAGTAGGGGTAATTAGTATGATAGCTGTTATTATACATAATATACCAGAGGG
>CAZFGE010000010.1:0-15599 GCA_964518415.1 uncultured Muribaculaceae bacterium | reverse complement strand
CATATAGTTTTTTATATTCATATTTTTTTAAATCTTCTACTACATTTCTTTTTAAGAAATCATCAAATGTAATATCAACATTATCATAATCTTTTAAAGTTTCTTTTAAGATACCATCAAGTGTTGTATCTATCTCATAACATAATACTTGTTTAGCTTTTTGCGCTAACTTATATGTTAATGATCCAGCACCTGGCCCTATTTCAATGACCATTGTATCTTGATCAATTGAAGCACTATCAACTATCTTATCAATTATATTTTCATCAACAATAAAGTTTTGACCAAATTTCTTTTTAAAGTTAAAACTATTATTATTTAAGAATTGATTCATTTTATTTGGTGAATAATCCATATATCTCCCTCATTTACTACAATAATTATACTAAAATACACTAAATAAAACAAGGAATGAAACATCTACTTTACACTAATTCATACTGTATATATAATTGTGCTAAAAAAAGAGATGTTACCATCCCCATCTTTGTACATTAAATGTAATACCATTACCTACAAGTCCATCAGCAGCAAATACTGACTTATCTTCTTGTGATGAATAAGCTAAATCCATCAATTCACCATTAGCCATAGTAGTACCTATTCTATCCATTACAACTGCCATAAATTTAACACCATCAGGTTTTACCACTTCAATAATTGTTCCACATGGAAATTTTTTATTAGCAGCTAATATTCTTACTTCACCATATTTAGAGTCTTTATAATATATTCCATTAGTCTTTAAACTAAATTTTTCTCCTGATTCAGTTTTACAAGCAAGGTTTCCTTCACCACTACATCCTTTACAATCAGGACCATATCCAACTAATTTACCTTTATAAACACCATAAGCTCCTGTTCCTTTTTCAATTATCTCTTCAACAGGATTATCAACAACAGTTACCTCTTTAGTTGTATCATTAGTAATTGATAAGCCAACATTACCCTTTTGAATAACATTAGTTATATTACTAGGTACTTTTTTGTTATATTGTGTAACCGTTTTATATTCAATTGAATTTACCATTTTACCATTCTTAGTAAGTGAATTATTATTAAGTGATACAGTATTTTCACTATATCCACCAAAGCTTGATACTATAAATACTGTAAGCATTGTAAAATATTTACCAAGAACATTCAGTAAACCTATGTTCATTAAAGTCACCTCAATTATTCTATATAAATCGTATCACAATTTAAATAGATAAGTCAAATTGTTTTTTTGCATTGTTAGTTGTAGTATTTATTACCTCTTCATAAGGTATATTTTTTATTTCTGCTATTTTTTTTGCTACATAAACTACATTTGATGGCATATTTTTACTTCCTCTAAATGGTTCTGGAGATAAGTAGGGGCTATCTGTTTCAAGTAAGATATTCTCTAAAGGAATGTTTTCAACCACTTCTTTTATAGTTTTACTATTTTTAAAGGTTAAAACGCCACCTATTCCAAATTTAATATTTTGTTTAAGTAAAATATTAGCCATCTCTAAACTATATGAATAACAGTGATAAGTTATTTTTAAATCACTATAATTTTTTACAATTTCATATGTATCTAGAGCAGCATCACGAGAGTGTATTGTAACTGGCATATTATACTTACGAGCAAGTTCTAATTGTTTAATAAATATATCTTTTTGTAATTTTGCGTCATCTTTACCATAATGATAATCTAAGCCAATTTCTCCTATACCAACTATCTTTGGATTAGATAGATTTAGTTCTATATAAGCTAGTGCATCATTTATATCACTATCTATCTCATTTGGATGTATTCCTATAGTTCCATAAAGATTAGGATATTTAGATATAATATCAACTACTTCTTTATTTGTAGAACTAGAATCTCCACTAACTACCGCAATATTACCATCTAATTTACTTATTACCTCATCTAAATTATCATATTCACTAGGAATGATATGACAGTGTGTATCTATATACATAAATCCTCCTATAAAAAAATAGGAACATTTTAGTTCCTATTTGATTTTTCAATAATTATATATCTAATGATGCATGTAAATATAAAGAATAAATAAAGTGCATCTAGATAATTACCGCTTTCTATAAAGCTACAAGTCACTAAAACGATAAACATCAAAATTGCTAGTAAAACATACTTCAGTTCCCATATTTTACTTTTTGACATATTACGATTTCCTTTCTTTTTAAAGAACAGCGACAATCATAATATAACATACTGTACATGTTATTTCAATAATAAACATATAACAAATTAAGACACTTTACGACATTTTACATATTTTCAATTTCTTCTAATTTCTTATCTTTATCAATACGAATAAATAATGGCTCTGGTTGATTTAAAATAGTACCAGCTTCAGTTCCATTAAAGTTAATAGAATCAAAATATCTATTTTCAGTATTTAATTGTTTAAAGATTTTATCAGCAGTCTCAGGTAAGAATGCTTGTAGTAGTACAGCGCCTGATCTAATTGCTTCGATTAAGTTATATAAAACTGTTTTAAGTCTCTCAGTCTTAGTTTCGTCTTTAGCTAAAACCCATGGAGTTGTCTCGTCAATATATTTATTACATCTTCTAAATATATCAAAGATTAAATCCATTGCTTCAGCTACTTTCATGTTGTTCATCTTTTCAGTTACTTTATCTTTAGTTTCTAATACTAAGTTAATTAACTCATTATCAATCTCTTCTAAAGCAGTTGGTTCATATATAACACCGTCAAAATATTTATGAGACATTGAAATTGTTCTATTTACTAAGTTACCTAAGATATTAGCAAGATCTGAGTTTATTCTTTCAATTAATAAGTCATATGTAATAGTTCCATCTTGAGCAAAAGGAATTTCATGAAGTAAATAGTATCTTATGGCATCTACACCAAAGATATTTACTAAATCATCAGCATACATAATATTTCCTTTTGATTTACTCATTTTATCGTTACCACATAATACCCAAGGATGTCCAAATATCTTCTTAGGAAGTGGTAAATCAAGAGCCATTAACATAATTGGCCAGTAAATTGTATGGAATCTTAAGATATCCTTACCAATTAAATGTACGTCTGCAGGCCAGTATTTTTTAAATTCTTCAGTATTATTACCATCTACATCATAGCCTAAGAATGTAATATAGTTAGAAAGTGCATCTATCCATACATAGATTACGTGTTTATCATCAAATGATACTGGAATACCCCAGTCGAAAGATGTTCTTGATACACATAAATCTTGTAAACCTGGTTTAATAAAGTTATTAACTATTTCATTTTTTCTTGAAACTGGTTCAATAAAATCAGGATGAGATTCTATATATTCGATTAATCTATCACTATAATTACTTAGTTTTAAGAAGTATGCGTCTTCACTACGTTTTTCTACATCTCTTCCACAATCTGGGCATTTACCATCAACAAGTTGTGCCTCAGTCCAGAATGATTCACAAGGTGTACAATAAAGTCCTTCATATTTACCTAGATAGATATCTCCTTGATCATATAACTTTTTAAATATTTTAGCTACTTGTTCTTCATGAGCTTTATTAGTAGTTCTTATAAATTTATCATAACTTGTGTTCATTACATCCCAGATTTTTCTAACTTCTAAAGCTATATCATCTACATATGCTTGTGGTTCAACACCTGCATCTTTAGCTTTATTTTGTATTTTTTCACCATGTTCATCTGTACCTGTTTGAAAATATACATCATAACCTTCTAATCTTTTATAACGAGCAATAGCATCAGCAAGTACTATTTCATAAGTATTTCCAATATGTGGTTTAGCAGATGCATATGCGATTGCTGTTGAAATATAATATTTTTTATCCATAATTAAGCCTCCTTATTTGTACTTCCTATTCCGCCAACTCTAACACTATCTACTTCATCATCATCTGTGATTAAGTATTTCATGAAGATTCCTTGGCCAATAGCGTCTCCTTTATTTACAACGAATTCTTTTTCTCCTTCGTTTTTAATTTTTATAAATATATGTCCTTCATTTCCTTCATTATTATAGTAGTCTTTATCTACAACACCTACTTGGTTGCAAAGTCTAACATTGTATTTAAATCCCATACTGCTTCTAACTAAGATATATAAAACTTCATCATCCATCATATCAGCTTTTATACCAGTTGCTATTTTTTTAGTTTCTCCTGGCATTAGTGTAAAATCTTCTAGTGAAAAGATATCATATCCTGCTGCATATTTAGTGCCTCTTTTAGGTAATTGATAACTATTATATAACTCTATGTCATCAGCTATATCTTTCTTGAATTGTTCAAAACTTATTTTTTCAAAATGTCTCATAAATCCTCCTTAATATATAAAAAAAGCATCCTAGTATAAGGACGCTTCCTGCGTGGTACCACCTTAATTCACAAAGATATTCTTTGCCTCAAACTATTTAACGCATAGTAACGTCCTTAGCTAAATATTCACTAAGAAAGCTCCAGAACCATTTAAAATAACTTGTTTTACTTATTTCCACCAACCATAAGTTCTCTATGAAAACGCTGTTATTCTTCTTTCCTTCATCGCTTTTTCAACTATTAGCAATTATAACATATTATATTTTATTGTTCAATATAATTGTTTAAAATTTTAATTGTATATGATGTAAGTTCTATATCTTTTTGGTCAAATTTAGTATCACTTAAGATAATTATTCCACCTATTAAGTCTCCATTTATAATTAAAGGTTCTATCATATATGATGTATTTACTACACTATCTGTTATAATTATATCTAATTGTTTATTTTCTATAATTCTAATTCTTTCATCTAATAATTTATTTATATCATCACTTATTTTCTTATTTAAAAATATATCTTTTCTCTTACCTCTATAATTAATTATATTACTTGTATCTATAAGTAATACTTCTTTATTTATTGTTTGATATAAAGTATTTATTAAAATATTTCCAATCTCACTAAATCTAGATAAAGTAGAATATTTTTTTAAAGCTATAGTTTCATTATCAAGCGTAAATATTTCTAAGTTTTCACATGGTTTTATAGTCATATTTTTACGTATTTCTTTAGGTATTACAATTCTACCTAATTCATCTATTCTCCTTACAACACCTGTTGCTTTCATCATTTACCTCACTTTCTTTAATATTTTGTCTTGAAATTAAGAATTTATGTGCTATAATCTTGTAAGGGTGATTTTTATGGAAAAAATTTATGTTTTTGGGCACAAAAAACCAGATACTGATAGTATTGCTGCATCACTTGCGCTTGCTCATTTAAAAAGAAAATTAGGTATTAATGCAGAAGCTAGATGCTTAGGAAATATTAATAAGGAAACAACTTACGCACTTAATTACTTTAATGTTGATGAACCAAAATACTTAAATGATGTTAAATTACAAGTTATGGATACTAATTATGTAAAAGACTATTATATTAATGAAAATAAATCATTATATGATGGATTTAACTGCATGCAAGAAAATAATATTGGACTTTTACCTCTTGTAGATGATGAATTAAACTTTAAAGGTTTAGTTACATTAAAAGACATGACTAAATATCAATTAAGTGATGAATTATCTAATCTACATACTTCATATGATAACTTACTAAATACACTAAATGCTAAAGAAATACTTAGATTTGATGATGAATTCAATATTAATGTAATAGCAGCATCATATAAAAATGAAACTTTTGTTGATAGTGTTGATATTAATGATACAGTTGGTTTAATCGTAGGAGATAGACATAGAGTTATTGAATATGCTATTGAAAATGGAGCTAAAGTAATAATACTTACTAATAATTCATGGATTAAAGATGAACACTTAGAATTAGCTCGCGAGAAAAAAGTAAACATCATTAAAACAGATTATGATACATTTACAACTTCAAGAAAAATTTGGTTTGCAAACTACTTACACAACTTTAAAATGGAAAATGATGTAGTATGCTTTACTGAAGATGAAGATATTGATGAGGTATTAGAAAAAACAAAAAAACTACACTATAGTAACTATCCAATATTAGATAAAAAAGGTAAATGCTTAGGTATGTTTAGACTTGCAGATGTTAATGATGCAAATAAGAAAAAAGTAATTTTAGTAGATCATAATGAAGAAGCTCAAAGTGTTGATGGTTTAAAACAAGCTGAAATACTTGAAATAGTAGATCATCATAAGATTGGAACACTTGGAACTAGTATGCCAATTAACTTTAGAAATATGCCTGTAGGTTCATCAAATACAATCATTTACATGTTATATAAAGAAAACAATATTGAAATACCTGCTGATATAGCTGGTATGATGTTATCAGGTATAATTTCAGATACATTATTATTTAGAAGCCCAACAACTACAGAAATTGATAAACAAGTAGCTAATACATTAAGTAAAATAGCTAATGTTGATTTGGATGAATATGGTATGAATATGTTAAAAGCAGGTGCATCACTTAAAGGTGTATCTAAAGAAGATATATTATTTACAGACTTTAAAAACTTTACAATTGATAATAAAAAAGTTGGTATTGGACAAATTACTACATTTGACATTAGTGAAATTGAAAGTGAAAAAGACGAATATGTTAAACTTATCAATCATACAGCTGATGTAAATGAATATGCAATTGTTGCACTATTTGTAACTGATATTATTAAAAATGGTTCTTACATTTATTTCAATGATCAAGCTAAAGATACATTACAACTTGCATTTGGAATTGATAACTTAGAGCAAGGAACATATATAGACGGATGTGTATCTAGAAAAAAACAAATTATACCAAACATTATGAATATTTTAGACAAATAAAAATGACAATATTAATTGTCATTTTTTTGTGCATTTTTTAGTATTTCAATAAAATCAATTAGATAATAAACATAGTGTCTATCAAGTTTTACTGTATCAAGTGTGACTACTAGTTTATCTAAATGCATTTTAAATCTAAACATTCTAGATAATCTTGATAAATCTAAGAATAACTTTTGACCATCAATGTTATTAGTTAATTCTTTAGATAAAGTAACTTCAATAAATGTTTTAGTTTGTCTAATAGATTCTACTCCTATATCTTTAGCAAGTTTTTCAAATAACTCTTCATACATATAAATATTTATATCTTCACTAAACTTACCAAATCTATCTTCTAAGGTATTTTTAACTTCATCTAATTTTTCATAACTATCAATTTCATTAATCATTCTATGAATTTCTATTTTAAGTTCTGATTCTTCTACATAATTATCACTTATTGTAGTTGATACATCAAGTAAAGGCATTTCATCTTTTTCCTCTTCTTTTACTTTTAAACCTTTTAATTTTTTAATCTCATCATCAAGCATTTTTAAATATAAATCTATACCAACTGAATCAATAAAGCCTGCTTGTTCACTACCTAATATATCACCAGCACCTCTAATAGATAAATCACGCATTGCTATTTTAAATCCACTACCAAGTTCAGTAAACTCTCTTATTGCATTAAGTCTTTTCTCAGCAACATCAGTTATGCTTTTTCCTTTTGTATACATTAAATAACAATATGCGATTACATTTCCTCTACCTACACGACCTCTTATTTGATATAACTGAGAAAGTCCAAATCTATCAGCATCCATAATAAGTAATGTATTAACACTTGGTATATCTATACCTGTTTCTATTATAGTTGTACATAAAAGTACGTTATACTCTTTATTAATAAAGTCTAGCATTACTTGTTCTAGTTTATTTTTATCCATTTGACCATGAGCACACACTATATTTGCCTCAGGTACAAGCATTTTAATCTCAGCTGCTTTTCTCTCTAAATCATCTATATGATTATATAAAATAAATACCTGTCCATCACGAGCTATTTCTTTATAGATAGCATCCTTTATAATCTTACTATTTTCCTCTAACACATAAGTTTGAATAGGATATCTGTTAACTGGTGGTGTTTCTATTAAAGATAAATTTCTAATACCTACCATAGACATTTGAAGAGTTCTAGGTATTGGAGTTGCTGATAAAGTTAAAACATCTATGCTTTCTTTCATCTTTTTAATTTTTTCTTTATGTTTAACTCCAAATCTTTGTTCCTCATCAATTACAAGTAAACCTAAATCTTTAAATATAACATCATCACTAAGTATTCTATGAGTACCTATTAATATATCTATTTTTCCTTCTTTTAAGTCTTTCAAGATTCTATTTTTTTCTTTAGTTGTAATAAATCTATTTAAACATGCAATATTAACAGGATAATCTTTAAATCTTTCAATTGCATTTTTATAGTGTTGACTTGATAAAATTGTTGTTGGACATAAGAAAGCAACTTGTTTAGATGAATACACAGCTTTAAACATAGCACGGAATGCAACTTCAGTCTTACCATAACCTACATCACCACAAAGAAGTCTATCCATAGGTCTTGCTTGTTCCATATCTCTTTTTATCTCTTCAGTTACTTTTCTTTGATCTACAGTATCTTCATAAATAAATTCATTTTCAAACTCTATTTGATATTTATCATCAGGTTTAAAAGCATAGCCTTCACTTGCTTCTCTTTTAGCATATAACTCTAATAGTTCACCTGCAATATTCTCTAACTTTGCTTGAACTCTTTTTTTAGTTTTGGCCCATTCAATACCACCTAGTTTATTTAAAGTAGGAGCTACTCCACCATTAGCAGAATATTTAGATATTAATTCTATTTTTTCTACTGGAATATATAGTTTATCATTATTTTTATATTCAACTACTAGATAATCTTTTGTTAAGTCACCTTTAGTTAGTGTTTTTATACCCAAGTATCTACCTATTCCATGTACATTATGAACTACATAATCTCCAACTTCTAGCTTATCAATATTACGAATCTTAGTACTATATTTAAAGTTATTTTTATATTTTATCTTATTAATACTTTTATGAAATAATTCATTTTCACTTATAACAACATAATTATTAAATATAAAACCTTGTTCTAATTCTTTTATAATTAAATTTATTTTTCCATCAAATATCTCAAATTCATTAGTTATAACTATATTATCATTCTTAATATTATCTAATATTTTATTAATTTGATATTTATTATTAAGACAAATAACTACTGTTTTTTTATCTTTAAGATATTTATTTAATACCTTGTTTATTTCATCTAGTTTATTTGGGAAATTTTCAATATTATATGATACATAACTTATATTTTTATCATCATTTATTATATTATCATACTTCACTAGATTTATTGTATCATTAACACTAATGTCCTCTAACCTATGCATATAGTCTTTATTAATTCCAATTGATTCATTATACTCTTTTATTTCATTTAATAAATCATTATATTCAGCCTCTATTTCACTATATTCATTATAAACTATTAAATTATTATCTAAGTAATCTATTATACTTTCAAAATTTCCATCTAGTCTTTCAGACATTGGAAGTATTTGTATAGAATCCAACTTATTAACAGTAAGTTGTGTATCTACATCAAATTCACGAATAGATTCAACAGTATCACCAAAGAATTCTAATCTTACTGGTTTATCTGAATCAAGTGGGAATATATCTACAACAAATCCACGAATTGCGACTTCACCAGTCTTAGTTACTATAGTCTCTCTATTATAACCTATTTCAATTAATTGTTCTTTTAGTTTTTCTAAGTCAATATCACTATTAACTTTTATATCAATTATATTATTTTTATAATTAGATCTAGATGGTAAATATCTTAGCAAACCCATTAAATTAGTTACAACTATTTTTTTATTATCTTTAATTAAGTTATTTATTGTATCTAATCTATCATTAGCAAGTTCTGGTGAAGATGCTAGAGCTTCACTAGTTAAGAAATTATCCATAGGAAAGAACAATACATCATTTGTATATGTTTTAAGTGATTTATAAAACCCATTTGCTTTATATAGAGTTGAAGCAACAAATAGAATAGGTTTATTTTCTTTTAAAAACTTATTATATACATATATAGCTTTTAACTCATGATTTAAACCAGTTACATTTTTATAATCAAAATCTTTAAACAAACTATTAAACATATTATTCCTCCTTTATATACGCCAAAAATGACACCTAAATAAATTAGTAGGTATCATTAATTATACTTATTCATCAAATTATCAAAAGACATATTCATATAGTCTTCAAAAATAGTAGGAAACTTACTTATTGTATTATCTACAATATTTGCCTCTTCCTTATTAAATTTACTTAAAACATAGTCTTTTGTATCTATTTTTTTATTATTTGAAATACCAATTTTTATTCTTCTATATTCTTTTGTTTTTAAATTAGCTTCAATATTTTTAAGACCATTGTGTCCACCACTTGATCCTTTATATTTTATTTTAAGTTTACCTAAATCCATATCTAAATCATCGCTTATGATTAAAAGATCACTTAAATTTATTTTATAGAATTCAACATATTTTCTAATAACATCTCCAGATAGGTTTATATACATTTGTGGTTTTAGAAGCATTATTTTTTCTCCATTATAATTAAATTCTCCATATAATCCATTAAATTTATTCTTATCTATTTTAATATTATTAGATTTAGCTATTTCATCAACAGCCATAAATCCCATATTATGTTTTGTTCTATCATATTCTTTACCAGGATTTCCTAATCCAACTATTAATTTCATACATCACCTCTATGATATTCTTTATATACATCACTCTTTGACATTCCTCTATCTTTAGACACTTTTTTAAGTGCTTCTTTTTTATCCATACCATTCATGATATATAAATTAACATGTTCAATAATTGATAAATTATCATAGTTTTTTTCATCATGATTTCCATCAACAACAATTACTAACTCACCTTTAACATCAACCATTTCACTCTTTATATCACTTATTTTACCTCTATAAACCTCTTCAAATTTCTTAGATATTTCCCGGGAAATACAAATATTTTTATTTCCCAAAACTTTTTTCATAGATTCTAAGGTCTCAACTATACGATGTGGAGCCTCATAAAATATCATTGTATAAGGATAATCTTTAAGAGATTCTAACTCTTTTTCTCTTTTACTATTTTTATTATTTAAAAAGCCATAAAATAAAAATGGTTGTGGAGATAGACCTGATACTGTAAGAGCTGGAACAAAAGCAGTAGGTCCAGGTAATGATACAACGTTATAATTGTTTTCTATTGCAACCTTAACTAACTCATATCCAGGATCTGATATTATAGGTGTTCCTCTATCTGTTACAAGACCAACATCTTGTCCATTATTTAAGAAACTTAGTAATTTATCTGAATTCATCTCTTCATTAAATTTATGAGAAGCAATTAGTTTTTTACTAATTCCTAAATGATTTAATAATTGTCTTGTTATTCTTGTATCTTCGCAAAAAACAACCTCTACACTTTTTAATGTATCAATAGCACGTAAAGTGATATCGTCCAAGTTTCCAATTGGAGTTGGTATTAAATAAAGTGTAGGCGAATTATCATAACTTTTTTGTGACATAATATCACTCCTTTAAACATAGATATTATACAACATTTTACGATTAATGTAAAAAACAACTAAATATAGTTGTTTAAATATTTCTTTAATTGTTCTGTATATGTATGATCACTATTATGAAGATACAAAGGTTCCATTATTTTTACACCTGGTTTACCATTTTTAGTTCCTTCAATTAGTAAGATATTAGAAGGGCTATTCTCTTTAGAATAAACAAATTGTATTTTTTTTGGTTCTATATTATTACTTTTCATAGCACTTATTATATCTATTAATCTTTCAGTTCTATGAACAATAGCTATATTACCATTATTTTTAAGAAGTTTTTTAGCAATTGCCATAACATCTTCAACGCTAAGTGACATTTCGTGTCTTGCATACGTTTTATGTATGTCACTATTAGTTACCATATCTTTAAAATATGGTGGATTACATGTAATAGTATCATATATATCAGTTTCACTATTTTTAGAAAATTCTTTTATATCTTCATTATAAATAGTTATTTGATCTTCTAATTTATTGTACTCAACTGACTTTTTGCCTAGTTCATATACATCCTTTTGTATTTCAACTCCATCTATATGATTAGATGTACGAGTTGTAAGTACAATTGGAATAACAGCATTACCACACCCTATATCAAGTACTTTTCCTTTTTTCTTTGATAAAGTAACAAAATTAGGTAATAAGACAGAATCTATTGAAAACTTAAACATAGAATCATCTTGATATACTTTTAAATTAGGGTATCCTAGCAAATAATTAAGCATCTACATCAACTATTCCTTTATCTTGTGTTTCTACTTTATATTTACGTCTTAATATATCAACTGATACAACTTTTCCTTTAATATCTCCAACTTCTACCATCTTACCAACTTGAGGTAAATCTTTTCTGCACTCTTTATAACATTCATTTTCATATTTTAAACAGCATAATAATCTTCCACATAATCCATTGATTTTTGAAGGATTTAATGATAAATTTTGATTTTTAGCCATTGATATTGATACTGAATCAAAATCATTCATGAATCTTGAACAACATAATTTTTGACCACAAAGTCCTATACCAGATATTTTCTTAGCTTTGTCTCTAACACCAATTTGACGAAGTTCAATACGTGTTTTATAAATAGAAGCAAGTTCTTTAGCTAAATCTCTAAAATCAATTCTTTGTTCTGAAAAAAATGTAAATACAAGTTGTTCTTGATTAAATGTAAATACAGCATCAATTATATTCATATCAAGGTTATATTTTTTAGCTAAATCTCTACATTTTATAAGTGCTTCTTTAGCAAGTTTAACATTATCTTTATTTTGATAAAAGTCTTTTTTTGATGCAATTCTAACAACTTTACCTAATTCTTTTTTTAAATTATCTTTTTCTATTGGATGAATAGGGGTTGATACTGTACCAAAATTTTTAAGGCCATTATCTTCAACTATTACTGTTGTATTTAATTTTAAATTTTCTAAGTTTGTGAAATAGTATTTAATTTGTGAATCATTATTAAATACAATACCAACTATTTTATCCATTTAAATCACCTTCTAAGTCTATTACTAGTTTATCTATTAGTAAATTTGTATTAGCATTTACCTTTAAATATCCTTTTGCGTCTACAATACAATTAATCTTTTTTTCTAATTTATTTAAGTCATTATAACTAGCTATCTTTTCAATATCTTTAATATCAAAAATATAATTATTATTATTTATTTTAAAGTTTATTACATCTTTATAAAAAAGTGTCATTATATCAAAAAATACTTCTAGTTTTAATCTGTCATCAAATATATTTAAAACCATATTCTTATTATAGATTAATGTTTCTAATTTGTGTTGCTCTAAATAATATATATAATCAATTGTACTATTGATCATTTCTTCTAAATTATAATTTTCATCTATATTTATTAATGAAGATATTTTATCAATCATTGAAGCCGAATTATCATAATTTGATTTAGCAAGAGTTATTATTTGACATCTTGATATTATAGTATCAAGTAATCTATGAATATTATCGGTTGCGAGTATTGCTATAATACCTTCCTCTGGTTCTTCAATAAATTTAAGTATTGAATTTGCAGCTGAGGTATTTAAACATTCAACATCATTAATGATATATACTCTTTTTGATGATTCAATTCCTTTTGTTTTAAATAATTCTTGTAATTCAATTAATTGTTCTTTTTTAATCCACATTCCATCTGGATCAATTATTTTAAGTTCTGAATATATGTTTTTATCTATGTTTTCACATACTCTACATCCAATACTATCTTCTTTATTCATATGATGTTTTGGACATAAAATTGCTTTAGCAACACTTATTAAAAATTCTCTTTTATTTTTATAGCCATTTGTTTCAAATAAATATGCATGAGATAATTTATTATTTTTTATTGCATTAGATATTATTTTATAGGCTATTTTTTGTTCTTCTTTAAAATCATCTAGCATATCATCACTCCCTAGAATATTAGTACATGTATAAGTATTAGCGAAAATAAAGATGATACGCCAAATATACTAATAATTACTATATTTATAATATTAATTGGAATTATTATATTAAGTGGTACGGATAAAAGATTATATCCATATAATAAAAAACAAGAAAAAATAATCTTTTTTATTAGTTTAATTATAAAAGTCATCTAATCACCCATATAAGTTTATGTGAGTAATTAAGATATATTCTTTCTGTCTTCTAAAGCCATTTCTAAAGTTAATGAATCAATGTATTCCATATCAACACCAATTGGAACACCATGAGCTATCTTAGATACTTTTACATTTTCACCTTCAAGTAATTTAGAAATATATAAAGAAGTAGTTTCACCTTCTATACTTGGTTTTACAGCAAGTATAACTTCCTCTATTTCATTTTCTTTTACTCTATTAATTAACTTATCTATATTAATATCTTCAGGATTTACATTATCAAGTGGAGATATAAGTCCATCTAATACATGATAAAGTCCATTATATGAGCCTATTTTTTCAAATAAAATAACATTCTTTGCATCTTCTACAACACATATTATTTTTTTATTTCTATCAGTTTGTTTACATATTTCACATAGTTCATCTTCTGATAAGTTATTACATATAGAACATCTTTTAATTTTTTGTTTTACATTACTTAAAGATTCAGAAAATAATTCTAAGATATCCTCATCCATGTCGAGTGTTGAAAGAGCCATTCTCTCGGCACTTTTTTCACCAATTCCTGGTAATTTTTTAAAACACTCGATTAAATCATTTAATGTTTTTGGATATTTCATTAAAATAAACCTGGCATTCCTTTTGTATATTTACCCATTTTTTGTTCAGTAACTTTATCTATTTCATTCATTGCATTATTAATAGCAACCACAATCATATCTTCTAGCATTTCTATATCATCTTTAGAAAGTTCTTCAGCATCAATTTTAACGCTTTCTAATTGTTTATTTCCTTTTACAGTAACTGTTACAAAAGAAGATGTTCCTGTAAATACAGTATTATCTATTTCTTCTTTTTCTTTCATCATATTTTTTTGTAAAGCTTGCGCTTGTTTCATCATTGCTTGTATATTCATAATTTTTACTCTCCTTCTTTTATATATTTATATTCTTTTGTTTTATTATTAAATTCTGTTTTAATTTTTTCCCAAGTAGAAGTATCAACAGCAATACCTCTAACTGTTTTATCTAATTCATCAAATAGGAAATTATCTATATCTTTTAATTTAGAATTAAATTCAGAAACATCTAAAGCATTATCATAAACTATAATAAAATAATTGTTTCCATATGCTTTTATTAATCCTTTTTTTATTAAACTATATATATTTGATATAGATTTTATATTTTCAATTGTTGATTTAAATTCTAAAAAGTCTTTTTTGTTAAAATTACACAAAGTATTATTTACCCTTATTTCTACTATATCTTGTTTATTATTTGTAACTTTTTCATCTTTTTTAGATTCAATTTTATGATCATTTTTTAATATTTCATTATTATATATTATATTTAATAAGTTAATGATAGCAAGTTCAAACAACAAATTAACATATATAGCATATTTCATATCATATAAAGCAT
>CAZFGE010000009.1:0-15830 GCA_964518415.1 uncultured Muribaculaceae bacterium | reverse complement strand
AAACTTATAAAAAAATAAAAAATATTACAATTATAAAATAGAAGACTATAAATGTCTTCTTTTTTTTGATATAATTGAGTAGGTGATAACATGATTTATTTACTATACGGAGAAGAAGAATATTTATTAAAAAATGAGCTTAGCAAAATTAAAAAAGATTTTGATATAAATGACATATCTATTTATGACATGGATGAAATTAATCTAAAAAACTTAGTAGATGATGCATCAAGTATGTCATTATTTTCAAACAAAAGATTAATAATAATTGAAAATAGTAGTATATTTACTGGAAGTTCTAAAAAAAGAGATGATATAAAATACTTAGAAGAATATGTTAATGCACCTAATTCTTCAACAACTCTGGTTTTTATAGTAAATAATAGTTCTTTAGATAATAGAAAAAAAATAGTATCATTAATTAAAGAAAAAGGAAAAATACTTGAATTTAATAATAATTATAATATAGAAGATATTGTTAAAGATATGTTTAAAGGCTACACCATTAATTTAAAAGAAATTAGACTATTAATTAATAGAGTAGGTAATAATTTGTTAATGCTTAATCAAGAAGCAGAAAAAATTAAAACATATAAAAGTGATAATTTAAATATAACAGAAGAAGATATAGTAAATTTAACTCATAAAACCGTTGATTTAGATATTTTTCATTTGATAGAAAACATCATTTTAAAAAGAAAAAAAGAAGCATTAGAAAGTTATTATGAGATGATTAAAATGGGTGAAGAACCTATTAAAATAATTGTTATGTTATCTAATCAATTTAGACTTATGTATCAAGTAAAAATTTTATCTTTAAAAAGAAACAGCGTTATGGAAATGATGAAAATACTAGGTCAAAAAAAATATACAATAGAAAAAGCTTTAGAAAAGTCAAGAAAATATGATTGTGACTTAATTTTAAAAAAATTATATGAACTAGCAGATTTAGATATTAAAATTAAAAGCGGAAAAATTAATAAAAACATTGCATTAGAATTATTTATATTGGAAGCTTAAGAGAAACATTGGTTTCTCTTTTTTTCACGTATTTTTCATTTTTTTAACAAAAATATTACATTTTAAAAAATTATAATGATATCAGAAAGGAGAGAAAAGATGATAGAAACATTCAGAAGATGTGAAAAAAAATTTCTTATGAATGAAAAGCAATATAAAGAATTTATGAAAAGAATAAATAACAAAGTAAATAAAGATAAATTTTATAAAAGCACTATATGCAATATATACTTTGATACAGATAATTATGATTTAATAATTAATTCAATAGAAAAACCAATATATAAAGAAAAAATTAGACTTAGAAGTTACAATGTTCCAAATCTCAATGATATTGTATTTTTAGAAATAAAGAAAAAATATAAAGGAATAGTTGGTAAAAGAAGAATTAAATTAAAACTATGTGATTTTTATAAATATATGAAACATGGAGTTATTCCAAATTGTAATAATCAAATAATGAGTGAAATAGACTTTGCATTTAAAAAGTATAAGCTAAAACCAGTTATGTTTTTAGCTTATGATAGATTTTCTTATTATGATAAATTAGATAAAAATTTTAGAATAACAATAGATTCAAATATAAGGAGTAGAGAAGATGACTTAAACTTAGAAAAAGGAGATGCTGGTAAATTATATTTTAAAGAAAAAATGTATGTAATGGAAGCAAAAGCACTTGATGCATATCCTTTATGGTTTATAAAAATACTTTCTGATTTAAAAATTTATTCAACTTCGTTTTCAAAATATGGAAATATATACTTAAAAAAGATAGGAGATGGTTTATATGTTTAATAGTATATTAACAACTACATTAACACCAAATAATTTTATAATTTGTTTAACAACAGCATTTATTTTAGGATTAATTGTTGCATTAATTCATATGAAAACTAATAAATCAACAAAGAACTTTATTACAACTCTAGCACTTCTTCCTATGATAGTTGCAATGGTAATAATGCTTGTAAATGGTAACTTAGGCACTAGTGTTGCAATTGTTGGAGCATTCTCACTTGTTAGATTTAGAAGTATACCTGGTAATTCAAAAGAAATACTTAACGTTTTCTTTGTAATGGCAATAGGTTTAGCATGTGGTACTGGATATATTTTATATGCTGCTATATTTACAATTCTAGTATCATTAATAACACTATGTTTATCATTATTCAAGTTTGATGCAAATGACGAAAAATATTTAAAAATAGTAATACCTGAAGATTTAGATTATACAGATATCTTTAATGATCTATTTGAAAAATATTTAAATAATTATAAATTAATTCAATCAAAAACAACTAATATGGGTAGTTTATTTGAACTTACATATTGTGTTGAATTAAAAAATAATATAAATGAAAAAGAATTAATTGATGAGATAAGATGTAGAAATGGTAATTTAAAAGTAATGCTTTCTCATCCTTTAACAGGAGGTGAATTATAATGAAAATTAACAAAAAAATAATATTTATAATAATACTTATGTTCATAGTAGGTGTAGCATCATATTTACTTATTTTTAATAAAAAAAGTAATAGTAAGTCTTCTACTGAAAGTATAAACACACCAGAGATATCTTTAAGTGATGATAATGACTGGTCAAATTATAAAACATACAATATAGAACTATCTAATGATGTAGTTAACATTACTGAAGAAGGAATTTATAATATAACAGGTACTTTAAATGATAATAATATAGTTATAAATACAGAAGGTAATGTTAAACTTGTTTTAAATAATGTAACTATCAAAAATAGTAATGGACCTGCCATAAATGTAGAAAATGCTAAAAATGTATATATAGAATTAATTGGCGAAAACAAAATTGATGCAAATACTACTGAAGAGTTAGATACTGCAATCTACTCATGTGATGATTTATTCTTTGAAGGTACTGGATCACTGACAATAACATCAAACATGGATGGTATTAAATCTAAAGATGATTTAACAATTTATTCAGGTATATTTAATATTGAATCAAGTGACGACGCTATTGTAGGTAAAGATTCAGTAAGTATTATAGATGGTACTTTTAACATAACTTCAACTGGTGATGCTATTAAAACAACTAATGAAACAGAATTAGGAGTCATTACAATTAAAGCTGGAACGTTTAATATAAAATCAGAAGCTGATGGTATAGACTCAATAAGCACTATTTATATTGATGGAGGTAAATTTAATATAACAACAGGATCAGGATATAATAAAACAACTAAAACAGTTTTTAATACGAAATCATCTTCTACCGAAAGTAAAAAAGGTATTAAAGCTGATGGAGATATTATAATAAATGGTGGAGAATTTACTCTAAATACTGAAGATGATTCAATCCATACAAATTCAAATATGACAATTACATCAGGTACATTTAATATAAAATCAAGTGATGATGGTATTCACGCTGATGGACTTTTAGAGGTTAATGGTGGAACATTTGATATAATAGCTAGTGAAGGAGTAGAAGCTACATATGTAAAAATTAATAATGGTACAATTAAAATAGAAGCATCTGATGATGGAATTAATGCAGGTAATAAATCAAATGATTATGATACTACAATTGAAATAAATGGAGGTAATATTACAATAAATATGGGCGCTGGTGATACTGATGCAATAGATTCAAATGGTAATTTATATATAAATGGTGGAACTATTAATATCACAGGCAATTCACCATTTGACTATGATGGGGAAGCAAAATATACTGGTGGAACTTTAATAGTTAATGGAGAAACTACTACATCTATAACAAATCAAATGATGGGAGGCCCTAGAGGACAAGATAATAAAGAACCTAGTAGATATATGAGACAATAAAAAAAGATATCTTAATTGATATCTTTTTTAAAATTCCATATTCATTAAGTCATCATCGTCATCTATATCAGCGTATGAATATTTTTTAGTTTCTGTCTTTTCTTCTTTAACTTCTTCCTTAGGTTCTTCTTTTTCTTCTAATTTAACCTCTGGCATTGACCAATCATCTTGAACTGGAGTAGAGTTAATTTCATTTTCAATAACAGGTTCTTGAACTTGTTCTTGTTGAACAGTTACTTCAGGTTCTTTTTCTATAACTGGTTCTTCTTTAACTTCAACTTTTTCTTCATACTTTGGCATTTCTGTAAATGTTGGTGTATCACTTGTTGATTCTTGTGCAATCTTAGTAAATTTTAAAGCTGATTTTAAGTTGTCATCATTTTCTTTTGGATCA
Organism: uncultured Muribaculaceae bacterium; assembly: GCA_964518415.1. Lineage (GTDB taxonomy): Bacteria > Bacillota_I > Bacilli_A > RF39 > UBA660 > CAJOJO01. The sequence goes on along the minus strand of CAZFGE010000009.1, from coordinate 11,587 downwards.
TCATTATCTAATTCAATTAATTTTAAAACTTCTTCAAAAGTAGTTTCACCATTAACAACTTTTTCTAAACCATCTTGAAGTAGAGTAGTAACATCAGATCTATAAACTAAATGTCTTAAATCTTCTTTTCTCATGTTAGAACTAATTGCATCTTTGATTTCTTGGTTAACTAGAAGTACTTCTTGTAAAGCAATACGTCCTGAATAACCATTTCCGCATTCTTCACATCCTTCAGCAGTCCATATTTCATTAACATCTTGATGAAGAACTTTTTTAAATAGTTCTTTTTCATAATCATTTGTAGCTTTTTTCTTTTTACATTTAGGACATAATCTACGAGCTAATTTTTGTGAAATAATTCCAGTTAAAGCACTTGAAAGTAAGTATCTTTCAACTTCCATATCTAAAAGTCTTTCAATTGTATTAAGTGAGTTATTTGTATGGATTGTAGATAATACTATATGTCCTGTGATAGATGCACGAACAGCTATCTTAGCAGTTTCAGTATCACGAATTTCTCCGACCATTATAACATTAGGATCTTGACGTAAGATAGATCTAAGTGCACTTGCAAAAGTAAGTCCAATTTCACTATTTGTTTGAACTTGGTTAACACCTTCAATATTCATTTCTATTGGGTCCTCAACAGTTATAATATTAACATCTTCTTTATTCATTTTTTGAAGAATTGAATAAACAGTAGTTGATTTACCTGATCCAGTAGCACCTGTAACTAATATGATTCCATTTGGCATGTTAATCATTTTAATAATTTTTTCGTAATTTTTATCACTAAATCCTAAAGCTTCAAGACCGCTTGAACTCATAGAATAATCTAAAATACGAATAACTATTTTCTCACCATTAATGGTAGGTAAGCAAGAAACACGAAGGTCAAGTGATACATCTTGTATATTTTGCTTAATTGCACCATCTTGAGGTAATCTTGATTCAGTAATATTCATACCAGCTAAGATTTTAACACGAGTTACTAAGTTCTTTTTAACAGCATTTGGTATCTCAGCATAATCTTGTAAAGCTCCATCTATACGAATTCTAATTTTCATAAATTCTTCATGTGGGTCAAAGTGAATATCACTCGCACCTTTTTTGCTTGCATCAACTAGAATATCATTAACAATCTCAACAACAGGCATTTTATCAAAGTCGTATTTTTTTAACATTTTTTCCATCCCCTTTAGTCATTTTTTTATTTTTGACTAGCATTTATTCTAAAACTATTATATAATAAGTTTAGAATAAAGACAATAAAAAGGAGTTAACTTTATGAAAAAAAGTTCAGGCTTTATGCTTTTTGAGACACTAATTGTGTCAACTTTAGTTCTTGGAACATTAGTTTTTTTATTTGTTCAATTAACAAATATTAAAAGGTCATACAATGTTAGTTTTAACTATAATACAGTTGAAGGATTATATAAAGCTGATGTAATATCAAAGTATTTAGAAAATACAGGATATACAAATATTAAAACACAACTAGGAAGTAATGATTATGTAGATATAACTAATTGTATTTATGCAACAACACTTTGTACATCATTATTAAAAGATTCAAATGTAAAACAAATATTATTTACTAATCAAGATATTACAAGTTTAAAGGCAAATCTTGATAGTCTAAGCAATAATGATATTAATAAAGACTTCAAAAAATATATAAAACATTTGAAGAATACAAAAGAAGGCTATGAATATAGAATCATAATTGAATACAATGATAAAACTTATGCTTCTGTTGGAGTAGGAGTTGATTTATCTGAATTAACTGCATATAGTGCCTCAAATATACTTTTAAATAGTGGTTTTGAAGCAGGAACTACATATTACTGGACAATATCAGGTACATCAAATAATCAAAACCTAACTACAGATTTTAAAAAGAGCGGGCAGCAATCATTAAGTATAATTACACATAATACAAGTGAAAATAAAGTAGCACAAAATGTAAGTTTAAAATTAAATCATATTTACTATATGAGTGAAAGCATATATCTAAATAATACAAATTCTGGAAAAATAAATGTATATTTAAATGACGCAAATTCATTTGGAAATATTACATTTGGAACACTTAGAAGTAAAAAATGGAATAATGTAAGTTCAATATTCACAGTAACTAAAGCTGGAACCTATTCTTTTAATGCAGCTATATTAAATGATATAAATAATATATATATTGATAATACATTACTAATAGATTTAACAGACACATTTGGTTCTGGAAATGAGCCAACTTTGGAATGGTGTGATACACATATTTCATATTTTGATACAACAAAAACACTATACAAATGAGGTGAATTATGAAAAATAAAGGTTTTATGTTAATAGAAACATTAGTAGCATCTACTATAATACTAGGTGCATTAACATTTCTTTTTATACAATTTTCATCTATAAAAAGATCTTATGAAAATAGTTTCAAATATAATTCTATTCCAGGATTATATAGTGGTAAAATACTTGCTGACTTTTTAAGCAAAAATGGAACAACAAATCTAGATAAAACACTTAACAAATCAACCAAGGGATATGTTCAATTAAATGGACACTGTATATTAGGATCATGGAATACTACTCAAACAGAATTATGTACTAAAATAATAGAAGATATACAAATAGAACAAGTACTATATATTGACAGTGATATTACAAATTTACAAAATGATATAAAGAATAACAACTACGATCAAAATATATTTAACACTGGATTTAAAAAATTTGTTTTAGGATTAGAGCCAATCAGTTCAAATCATAGTAAAAGAATAATAATAAACTATAAAAATAATACATATGCAATTATTTCAATAAATTAAGGGGATGGAAAAATGAAAAATAATAAAGGTTTTACACTTATAGAAGTTGCAGTTTCATTTACACTTGTTGCAACTATATCAATTGTATTATTACAATTAGTTCTTTCACTTAAAGAAGTATATCTAAGTGGAGATATTAAAACAACACTTTTAAATAAACAAGGCATAATGACTAAAAACATTTATGATGATTTAAACAAAAAAAGTCTATCAAGTATTACTACATGTGGACTATCATGCGTTGAATTTACTTATTCAGAAGGAACAAAGAAAAAATTAGTAGTAGATCCTGGTAATAAAACCATTAAATATGGAGATTATACATTACAAATAGATAATTCAAGTTACTTTGGAAATTTAAAAATAGATGTTGATACTAACGCTCCTGCTTTAGCTAATGGAGATGACTCTATAATATCAATAACAATACCTGTTATCTCAAAATTACTAAATAATGAAGATTTTGGTTTTAACATAATTAAAACATACAATAGAGGTCAAACAACAATTAACTTAAATAGTGATATTGCGTCAACTGATGTAACACTTAGTGGAATAAATACCAAATTAACAGTAATAGATGAAGATACAACAAAAGTTAGAGGAATATTTGCTAAATTATTTAGACAAACTAAGAATAATTATTTTGGAAGCGATTATAATAATTTTATAAAAAACAATAACGCTAATACTTTCTCAACATTAGTATCATTACCTGCGTTTAAAATGACATTAGATAAACAAAACGTTATAAATAATCTATCAACAAGTTCTTTATCAGATCAAGAAAAAAGAGAAATTAAACAATCATATCAAGATGGATACTATTCATTATTATTAAATTATAATGATACAGCATTATCTACATCAAACTATTATTGGTGGTATCAAACTAATAATATAGCTAGCAAAGAACCATTAAAAGGATTTTATGTAGGATTTGAAAATGGACTTGCTCCTAATGGACTTACATATAATAAAACAGGAAATTATTGGTCTAATATAGTTGGTCAAACAACTAATATAGGAGTTAAATCAGGCAATATTTATGACATATCAAAAAATGTAGCAAATTCAGTTGATTTATATGCTGATGCTAGAGAATATATATGTAAATATGCAATGACAAATGTTACATATAAAGGTACAAATATTAAAGAATTAACTCTTGCAAATGGAGAAAAGATGTGTAATTAGAAAAGTTTAAAAGCTTTTCTTTTTTTATATTATTAAATAAATAATTAATGATGTAACAATACCATGTATAATTCTAGAAATTAAAAAATACTTATATTTTATATCAGTATCAGATATAATACTTAATACTTGAGCATGAACACATATTCCGCCGAATGATATAAAAAAGCCCATTAAAATAGCTTTATACTTAATTCCAATATTAAGTAAACTCGCAAGTTTTAATCCTTGAGTAAACTCTAATAAACCCGAAATAATACATTTATTAAATTCATTTAAATTTAATAAATCAGATAAAGTATTTGAAATGATAAGAAAAAATGTCATAGTACCAAATATAAGAAGAAGAGTATCAATAGAATTTCTAACTCCACTTAACAAAACAACACCAAAAGGTTTTTCATTTGTTCTAATAATATTTGTTTTGTTACTTGAACAATTAAAATTTCTAAAAATAAGTCCAACTATTATATTTCCAAGAAAGTGGGCCATTAAAACAATAAAAGCAACTCTTTTATTTATAAAACTTGATATTGTGCCTATAATAAAAAGAGGATTTGAAAAATGTGTAAACATCAGTATTTTAGTTGCCATATCAGAAGTTATTCTATTTTCTAAAAGAAGATCCTTTACATATTTAGAATTACTCGGAAAACCAGTAAGTAAACTCATGATAAAGACAAATGATGCATTACCATCAACTTTAAATAAAAAATTCATTATAGAATTTAAATATTTAAAGCATATATCTACAAAGCCATAATTAATAAGAAGAGTTGAAATCATCAAAAAGGGAAACAAATTAGGAATAATATTATAAATAAATATATGATATGAGAAAAAAATTATATTATGTACCTCATTAACATTTAAAAGCAATTGTAAAAGTATATATATAAGAATTAAAATTATAAGTAAATTTTTTATTTTTTTCATATTTTTCTCCTAAATAAATAATTTTATATTATAATTATATTAGAAAAGGATATGATAATATGTTTAAAAACAACAAAAGAGGATTAATTGATGTAGCTATATATTTAACAGTATTTATAATTATATTATTAACAACATTAAAATTACCATTTTATATAGATATTCCTGGAGGAGTAATAGATATAGGAGATAGAATAAGTATTGATAAAGAAATTTACTCAGGCAGTTTAAACATGACATATGTCAGAAGCATTAATGCTACTCCTATTACATATTTATTTGCTAATTTTAAGCCGAATTGGGACGTAAAACGTAAGAGTGAGGAAAATGGTACATCAACAGAAAAAGAAGCTGAATTTAGGGATGAAATAGGCAAAAACAGCTCAGAAGATTGTGCTATTATAACATCTTTTAACTATTCAAATAAAAAATATACTATAAATGATAAAAAGATATATGTAACCTATATTTTAAAAGAAGCTAAAACAAATCTTAAAGTAGGGGATGTAATCAAAAAAATAGATGACTTTGATATAAATAGTAAAAATGATATTAAAGAATATATTAACTCAAAGAAAGAAAACGATAAAGTATCAATCACTGTCATAAATAATAATAAAGAATATAATAGAGAAGCAAAAATTATAAAAATAGATAATAAACTATATATAGGAGTAGTATTTGATATTGATTATGATTTAACATATAGTCCAAAAATAGATTTTAATTTTAAGGAAAACGAAAAAGGGCCTTCAGGAGGATTAATGCTTGCAATTTCAATTTATAGCAAAATAAATAATATAGATATAACGCATAATAGAAAAATATCTGGAACAGGTACAATAGATGAATATGGTAATGTAGGAGAAATAGGGGGAGTAAAATATAAATTAGCTGGAGCTGAAAAAAATAAAATGGATGTCTTCCTTGTTCCAAATGGAGATAACTATAAAGAAGCAATCAAAGAAAAAGAAAAGAATAAATATAATATTAAAATATATGGCGTTGATACATTTGAAGAAGCATTAAAAAAACTGGAAGAATAATTCCAGTTTTTAGTTTGCTAGTTCACTAAATACACTTAAATCAAAACTATGTTGATTATCTGTTTTATTACCTAATTCTTTAGTACTAAGTAAGTAATAATTATATGTAAGTGTTTCATTTCCATTTACAACAACAGGATCATCCCATGTTAAGTCTAAATGTAGCCATTTTCCATTTACATAAACAGCATTCCATATATGATTCTTGCTTGATACTTTAATATTAGGTATACCCATTTTATCTAAAAATAAAGCCATTGTATCTGTATAACCACCACATATTGCTTTACCGGTAAATAATGGTCCAAATGCTGTGTTAGAAGAATGAATTTCATCATTTGCTATATTGTCTTTAATCTCTTGAGCACGTTCTTCATCATATTTAGTATTTCGTATTATATAATCATGTACTGCTTTTATTTTTTCTAAGTCAGTCATTTTATCATTAATTATTTCATTATAAACTTCATCAACTTTTTTATTAATCATAGAAGCATCTTTTTCTGTATATATCTTATTTATACTAACATTAACTCGACCAAAACTATTTATATTAATATATATTTTATTATAGCTGTTAAATGTTGATACAAAGTTGTTAATATAAGATAATACTGTTTCACTTGATGCAATGTTGTTTACATCTTCAATACAATCTTTATATTCAACCGCACAGTAGAATGTTAATTCATCATATCCTTTATTTAAAGCCGTATAGAAAAGATTTAAAATCTCTTGTCTATTTTTAGGATGATAATTATCAGTCATTTGAACATACTTATAATCATTTTGTTTAAAATATACATTTTCAGGTTTATTTAATACTTCATCTTTATATACAATATGTATCATGACAAATTGCATAATTTGACTAGAATAGTTAAATATAAAATAGACTGTTGCAATTAAAAAAATACTAATAATAAAATCTCTTACTGTCTTCATATTATCACCTAGATTAATTATAGCATTAAAGATAAAAAAAAAGAAGTAAAAATTACTTCATTGCATTAACTTTAAGAGTTAATCTAGATTTGTTACGAGCTACATAATTATCTTTAACAACACCAGCTGCTGCAGCTTTGTCTAATCTTTTAATAACAACTTTAAGATTTTCTAAAGCTTTGTCTTTATCTTTTGCTAGAATAGCTCTTTCTGTATTTTTAATAGCAGTTTTAACACTTGCTTTATAAGTATTATTATTATTTATTCTTCTTTTTTCAGATGTTTTTACGGCTTTTTTAGCATTTTTCATATTTGGCATAATTCTCACCTCCAAGTCATAAGTCTTCTATATTTTAGCAAATATAAATAAAAAAATCAAGTTAAAATAATAAAAATATACAATGTGTTTAAAATAATAATGGTGATAGAATGAAACATAGCGTAGATTTAAAAAAATATAACCTAAGAACAGACTTAATTATTGATAACAATATCGAAATTAATACTCAAACTAATAATGAATATAATGATATAAAAGTAACTAATATAGAATTAAATGAAAATGATGCAAAAGCATTAGGAAAAAAGAAGGGAAAATATATAACTATAGAATTTAATGATGCAACAGATAAAGATAATAGATTGAATTTAGAAAAAACACTATCTAAATACTTATCTATTATAATAAAAGAAAGTGTTAAAAAGAGTGATAACTGCTTAGTGATAGGTCTTGGCAATAAAGAATCAACTCCAGATTCATTAGGACCTAGAGTGATAGATAATATTACAGTTACAAGGCATCTTTATCTACTAGATATGTTAGATGAAGAATATAAAATAGTATCTGCATTCACACCAGGCGTAAGCGGTACAACAGGTATCGAAACAAGTGATTTAATAAAAAATGTAATAGATAGTGTAAAGCCTGATTTTATAATTGTGATTGATGCCCTTGCATCTTCTTCAATAGAAAGAGTTAATAAAACAATTCAAATAACAAATACAGGAATATCTCCAGGAAGTGGTATTGGAAATTCAAGAAAAGAAATTAGTTTTGAAACACTTAATATTCCAGTAATAGCACTCGGTATACCAACAGTAGTAGATCTTCCAACAATAGTATCTGATACAATTAAATATATGCATAAAAATTATGCATTTAATAAAAAATTTTTAAATAATCCTATAAATAAATTAGTTAGCTCAACTAAGATTAATTATTTAAAAGAAGATATAAAAATTAGTGAAAAAGATAAATCATATCTATTAGGGCTTGTCGGAACTTTATCTGAAAACGAAATAAAAAAACTTATTGAAGAAGTGCTAACACCTATTGGATATAACATGATAATTACTCCAAAAGAAATTGATTTTGATATAAAGTGTTTAAGTAAAGTCATTTCTAATAGCATTAATAAAGTATTAAAAAAAACTAACAAAAGTTAGTCTTAGATATAAATTAAACAGCTTGCAACAAACATACCAAGCATTGCGATAAGAGCTATTATAGCAAATAATTTTTGTGTATTAAATTTCTTCTTCATATAATCACCAATATAATTATAATATATTTTTATAAAAATTGGAATATTTAATAGAGTACTTTAATACTATTTATCAGGTGATTAAAGTGCTAACTAAACTAAAATACGGAGCAATAAACAATAAAAAAATTATATTATTCCTATTCTCATTATGCATAATTGGAATACTATCAAGTTCAATATTAGTAACAGTTCTATCTAAAGTAGAACAAAATGAAATAATAAATTACATAAAAAATTACTTTGGTACTCTAAATAAAATAGATATATTAAACACTTTTGTTAACTCATTTATCAATAATATAATTCCTATTTTGTTTATATGGATAATTGGAATATCAATAATAGGTGTTCCAATTATTATATTTATTTATTTTTATAAAATGTTTATATTAGGATTTACCATAAGTTCTTTTATATTAACATATAAAATAAAAGGACTATTACTTTCATTTTTATATGTTTTTCCATCAAAAATAATAAGTATATTAATATATACATTAATATGTTTATATGCTATTAAAATATCAAACAATTTAATATATATAATATTTAATAAAAAAGACATAAATTGTAATAAAATAACTAGAAAATATATAAAAATACTTATAATTTCAAGTTTACTTGTAATATTTAATTCAATATATGAAAGTATAATTTTAAAAATACTTTTTAATAAAGTCATAGTTTTATTAAAGATATAGTAAAATATGTCTTTTTTTGATATAATATTATCGGTGATTTTTATGAAAAAAGTTGTAGTTGGAATAAGTGGTGGAGTTGATAGTAGTGTTGCTGCTATTAGACTATTAAATGAAGGATATGAAGTTATTGGATTATTTATGAGAAACTGGGATGCTGCTTTAAATAATGATATTTTAGGTAATCCTACATTAGAAGAAAATATATGTCCTCAAGAACAGGACTATAATGATGCAGTTAAAGTATGCGAGAAATTAAATATACCACTTCATAGAGTTGATTTTGTAAAAGAATACTGGGATTATGTATTTACTTATTTTTTAGATGAACTTAAAAAAGGTAGAACACCAAATCCTGATGTAATGTGTAATAAATATATTAAATTTGATATGTTTGCTAAAAAAGCAAGAGAACTTGGAGCAGACTATATAGCAACAGGTCATTATGCTAGACTTAAATATCGAAAACTACTTAGAGGTTTAGATAATATTAAGGATAAAACTTCCAGTTTAGCGCACCTATCTGAAGAACGATTAAAAGATGTCTTATTCCCTGTTGGTGATTTGGAAAAACCAATGGTTAGAAAAATAGCTGAAGAATATGATTTAATTACAGCAAAGAAAAAAGACTCAACAGGAATATGTTTTATAGGTGAGAGAAACTTTAAAAACTTTTTACAAAACTACTTACCTAATATTCCAGGTAAAATTGTTGAGATTGAGACTAATGAAGAAATTGGAGATCATATTGGATTAATGTACTATACAATTGGTCAAAGAAGAGGGCTAAATTTAGGTGGTAATAAAAATAGAAGTTATGTTGTAGGTAAAGATTTAAATAAAAATATCTTATATGTATCAAGTCAGGAAGATGAAGAATACCTATATAGTGATTCTTGTATAATAGATCAAGTAAACTGGATAGGGGAGAAAAAGCTAGATAAATGTACAGCTAAATTTAGATATAGACAAACTGATAATGATGTAGAGTTAGAATATTTAGATAATGGTGAGATATTAGTTAAATATGATCACGTTAAAAGTGTAACTCCTGGTCAATTATGTGTTTTATATGACACAGAATAATGTATCGTTATTGGAATTATTAAAGAAGTTAGAAAAAACGGCGAAAAACTTTGGTATTTATAGTTTACACTACTTGACATTTTTTGATAAATTCCTTAAAATTAATAATAGGGAGGCTAATAGATTATGGACAGATTAAATGAAATATTACATGAACTTGGAATATCAAAAGTTAAATTAGCTAAATTTTTAGGAGTTTCTAGACAGATGATTTATAATTATCTTGAACTAGATGATATAAATAAATGGCCAAAAGATAAAAAAGTATTATTACTTAATTTATTAGATGTTAAATCACCTGAAGAAATTGACAACATAAAAGTAGATACTGATTATATATTAACAGTTGAAACTAAGTTAAATAGTTTAGTTGAAACTAATACAATTGCCAACGTTGATACAAAAGATTTATTTAATGGTTTAGATAAAGAAAGAAAAGACTTACTTGATAATATAATTTCTATCATGAAAGAAGATTTAGACGATGATAGAGATGGTAGTGAACTTATTAAATATAGATATTTACTTAACTATCTACAAGCAATGGAAACTGCTCCAGAGCTTAAATATATACTTGCTTATATGGCAAAAACAACTGGATTTGTTAAACCTTTAGAATTTGCTTTTAATGAAGAAGAGCAATTTATATTTGAAAGTATATTATTCTCAGCCATGACATTATATAATGGTGGCGGTAAATCAATGATATCTAAATCTAAATTAATTGAATCACATAAAAGATTTGTAAATCAAATAGAGCAAAAAATGGAAGAGAAGTTGTCACGTACAATGGAGTTAAATTCTCTTAGAGATCAAGCTTTAAAAGAATTAAACTACTCTAAATTAACAGATGAAAATGCATCAGAGGTATTTGCTAAGATAGCTGAAATACAATCAAGAAAAATATCTTAATTATAAGGTATTTTTTTTATGACCACTTCCCCTATTATTTTTTTAAAATAAAATAGAAGTGGTGTAGAGGATTAATAATTTATCCTAGAATCATTTTTTATTATCTAAGATGAATAGTTATCCATTAAGTATTTAAATAATAAATAAAAATATAATATCTGATTATAATAAAAATATAATTTAATAAATATAAAATTTTTTAAAAAAATAATTATAAAATATAAATATTAAATAAAATAATTAATGTAATTATTAATAATATAGAATATAGAGTTAGGCCTTATTTTATAAGGGAATTTAAGCTTTATAACTATCTTATTTTACTATAATTTATTACTTCGTATAATATATATTATGTTAACTCATAAATATTTTTATTGTTA
>CAZFGE010000008.1:0-15862 GCA_964518415.1 uncultured Muribaculaceae bacterium | reverse complement strand
ATGTATTCACAATCACAGGTCGTGGTACAGTTGTTACTGGACGTGTTGAAAGAGGTCAATTAAAACTTAACGATGAAGTTGAAATCGTAGGTTTAAAGAAACTAAGAAAACTGTTGTTACAGGAATCGAAATGTTCCGTAAACAATTAGACTATGCTGAATCAGGAGATAACGCTGGTGTTCTTTTAAGAGGTATTTCTAGAGAAGACGTTGAAAGAGGACAAGTATTAGCTAAACCTGGAACAGTTACTCCACATAAAAAATTCAAAGGACAAGTTTACGTTCTTACTAAAGAAGAAGGTGGACGTCATACTCCATTCTTCACAAACTACAGACCACAATTCTATTTCAGAACTACAGATGTAACTGGTGTTATCGAGTTACCTGCTGGAACTGAAATGGTTATGCCTGGAGATAACGTTGAAATCAGCGTTGAATTAATCGCTCCAATCGCACTTGAAAACGGAACTAAATTCTCAATCCGTGAAGGTGGTAGAACAGTTGGTTCTGGTGTAGTTTCAGAAGTTATTGAATAATTTATGAAATATTAAAGGACACATTTATGTGTTCTTTTTTTATGAATTTGACAAATTATTAATTTAGAATTAAAGTAATAACTATAAAAATGGAGGGATTATATGAGTGAAAAACAAAATATAACCATTTATAAGGATTATATGACTAAATATAAGACTTATGAATTGAATGAAAATTCATTAAAAAGAATAGAGGAGTTATGTGAGAATACACATGATAAAACAATAGGATTAAATAAAGATATTTATAAGAGAGTTTTTATTTATTTCGATGTTTTAAGACAACTATATAAAAGAATTGATGAGTTAGATGTTATATATAAATATAAGACTTTAGTTTTAAGTCATTATAATCATTTAACAAGTCGCTTAGATAAAGAAGAAATAGATATTATATTTGATGATACCATTGATTATGTAAAAAATAATTATGATGGTGATGAAGAATTAGGTAGTTATATTGTAAGACTTTTTAGAAATAACTTAATTGATTATGTTAATGAGAAATGTCATACAGAATATACTAAGCCTAAACATGAAAGAATTATTAAGACATTAAAAAAATAGGAGTTAATTCCTATTTTTTTAATATATTTTTAACTTTAAACGTATTTTTATACATGAAGTATAATGGATTATTAGTAACAAGTTCTAAATCACCAATGTATTCTACAGCTTTAGCATCAAAACCTGTTTTAAAATCATTTAAGCCTTTAAATTTATTATCTTCAATTGTTGGATTAGTCATACCACCTAAGTTAAATGTTTTAAAACCAAGTGATGAATATCTTTCAATTAATTTCCAAATAAGTAGATGTTTTGAATTTAGATACTTATATTTATTATCATATCCATCCATCAATACAAATGCTTCGTCTCTATCTTTTAAAACAAGTATAGATGAAGTTATAATTCCATCTGGATAATCTTTTAAGTAATTAGTAGCTTTTATTAGTTCTCTTTTTAACTTATCAAGAGTCTTATCAGCATTCATTTTAAGTGATATAATTTTTTCATTATTTTCTCTATTTAAAGAGTGGTTTAAGTGATTACAAATTGCTTCTTGATCATGATATTTTTTAGTTATCACTTTTAAGTATTTATGTGTATCTAGTTTAGTATAGAAGAATTCAACATTATTTGTTTTAGAAAAGTATTTATAACAATCTTTAAAATAGTTAAAATCTCTTGGATATTTTTTAAGAGTTTGCGAATATAAGTATTCAAGTTCTTTATTTGTTCCTTTATATACTTTAACACCATTAGTCTCACTACTTCTTATTTTTGTTTTATATTCTTTTTTAATATTATTAAATAACATATAATATGGGATGTTTAAATCAATTACTGCTTCAAATCTAGGTTTTAGACTTTCAAAATAATTATTGAAGCCAAAGTGATAATATCCTAATTTTTTTAAATTTTCAAATGTTTTATCAAAATATTTATTGTCACTAACAACTTCATATTTAATATCGTGTACATTTTTTATAATCATTGGACTTATTTTAACTGCAACAACACTCTTTTTACTTAGGTATTTTTTTAAAAGTAGAGTAAATGTCTCAAGCAAGTTATAGTTGTTATAATCAATTAAGAATCCACGTGGAGCATATGCATATTTAAAGCCTTTTTGTTTTTCAATTAAAAGAAGTGATGCTGCTAAGATATTATTATTATCAATTCAACCTATAAAAATACTTTCAAAGTTTTGATTATTCATAATATATCCATATTCACTTGATTGATAAATTGAATGTACATTAAAAGAGTTTTTAAAATTATTAAATTCATCACTTGTAATTTCTCTTATTTCCATATTATCCCTCTTTACTAAGTTAGTATATTATACCATAATTATAACATTTTTTTGGAGATTAATTCACAAAAATATAATAAAATGATATAATTATTTATGTATAAGATATGGAGGGTTTGAAAATGACAAAAATTAAAGATATAAAAGCAAGAGAAATCTTAGATTCAAGAGGTAATCCTACAGTTGAAGTAGACGTAATATTAGAAAATGGTATCATGGCTAGAGCCTCAGTTCCAAGTGGTGCATCAACAGGATCTAGAGAAGCTATTGAACTAAGAGATAAAGAGGATAGATATAATGGCCTTGGAGTTTTAAAGGCAGTAGGTAATGTTAATGGAACAATTAGAGATTTACTTATTGGTTTTAATGTAGAAAATCAAGAAGAAATTGATAAAGCTATGATTGATCTAGATGGAACTAGTAATAAAGCTAAGTTAGGTGCGAATGCAATTCTTGGTGTTTCTATGGCATGCTTAAAAGCTGCTGCTATGGCATCTGGACTTAAATTACACGAATATGTAGCCAAAAGATATAATTCATCTATGAGTTTACCTAGACCTATGATGAATATATTAAATGGTGGAGCTCATGCTGATAACTCACTAGATTTTCAAGAGTACATGATTATTCCAATTAGAGATTCTATTAAAGAGAGAGTTAGAGTAGGTTCAGAAGTATTCCATGCTCTTAAAAAAGTATTAAACGAAAGAGGACTATCTACAGGTGTTGGTGATGAAGGTGGATTTGCGCCTAACTTATCATCTAATAAAGAAGGCTTTGATTTAATAATTGAAGCTATTAAAAATGCTGGATATGTTCCTGGCAAAGATGTATTCTTAGGTATTGATGTTGCAGCTTCAGAATTCTATAGTGATGGTGTATACAATTTAAAAGGTGAAGGAAGAAGTTTAACTACTGATGAATTAATTAATTATTATGAAGAATTAATTAATCTTTATCCAATTATATCAATAGAAGATCCAGTAGATGAAAATGATTGGGATGGATTTAGTAAGATAACTAGTTTACTAGGTGATAAAGTACAATTAGTTGGAGATGACTTATTTGTTACTAATAAAAAATGCCTTCAAATGGGTATTGACAAACATGCAGGTAATGCAATACTTCTTAAAGTTAATCAAATAGGTTCTATTACTGAGACTATTGAAACTATTAATTTAGCTAGAGAAAACAATTATAATACAATTATTTCACATAGAAGTGGTGAGACAGAAGATACAACAATTGCATCATTAGCCGTTGGACTTAACTTAGGTCAAATTAAAACTGGTTCAATGTCTAGAAGTGAGAGAATTGCTAAATATAATGAATTAATCAGAATTGAAGAAGATATGTAAAAAGAGAAATCTATAATGATTTCTCTTTTTTAAATCTTTCAATATTTAAGTTTATATAATCTTTTGTTAAATTGTAAAAACTCTTTTTTTCGTCAACAGACATTAATCTTTCTATTTCATCTTTTTTTTCATCTGACATTGTTATTATTAAATTTCTATTTATTTGAATAATATCTTTATTTGATAAACATTTGTTTATGTCTTGATATAGATTGGCAATGTCGTCATCATATTTTAGAATATCTTTGTATTTATCATTTAGAATACAAAAGTTTAAAAATAGTTCATTTGTATTAATTTCTGATAATCTAAGTTCTTTGGTGGTTGCTATAAATTTATCTAACGTACTACTCATATATGTCCCCCTATGTTTCTAAATTCATTATATAACTATCTAAAATTAGAGTCAATTGTGTTATAATGGATTTAGGTGATTATTATGTATCTAGAAGTACTAGTAGAATTAAAAGCAAAAAACTTAGATAAGACATTTACATATAAAACTAGTGACTGCTCTGTTAAAGTGGGTACTCGTGTACTAGTTCCTTTTGGACGCCAAAAATTAGAAGGATTTGTGCTTAATATACATAATAATAAACCAGACTATGAAGTTAAAGAGATAATAAGTGTTATTGATAGTGAACCTGTTTTAAATAGTGAGATGTTAAAGTTGGGTAAATATATATCTAAAAAAACACTTTGTAATTTAATAAGTGCTTATCAAACAATGCTTCCAAATGCCCTAAAAGTTAAAAATGGAAGAGTTATAAATAAAAAAATAGTAAGTTATATTGAACTTATTGATGAAAATTATATAACTAAATCACTTTCTCAAAATAAAATTATAGATTTACTTAAAAAAGATAAAAAAGTTAAAAAAAGTGATTTAAATAAAATATCTTCATCTAGTGTGAATACACTTCTTAAAAATAATGTTATTAAAGAGATTAAAGAAGAAGAATATAGACTAAAAAATGATGTAGAAAAAGTTATTGATAATAAAGAGTTAACTATTGAACAAAAAGAAACTTTAGATAAAATTAAGTATAATCAATTTAGACCTTATTTAATACATGGAGTTACAGGTTCTGGTAAGACTGAAGTATATATGAGAGCAATTGAAAATGTTCTTCAGTTAAATAAAGAAGCGATTGTACTTGTTCCTGAGATTTCTCTAACACCTCAATTAGTTAATATATTTAAATCAAGATTTGGCTCAAAAATAGCAATCCTTCATTCAGGTTTATCTGATGGAGAAAAATATGATGAGTGGAGAAAAATTGAGAGAAAGGAAGTATCTATTGTAATAGGTGCAAGAAGTGCTATATTCGCACCATTTGAAAATTTAGGAATTATTATTATTGATGAGGAACATTCAAGCACTTATAAGCAAGAAAATACTCCTAAATATAATGCTATTGATATTGCTTTATATAGAGCTAAAAATTATAATATTCCAGTAATACTTGGTAGTGCAACACCATCTATTGAATCATATACAAGAGCTAAAACTGGTATATATGAATTATGTACCATGAAAAAAAGAGTTAATGATAATTTACCAAATGTTACTCTTATTGATATGAAAGATGAGATAAAAAAAGGTAACAGAATATTATCTAGATTACTTAGAGATAAAATAAATGAAAAGATAAGTAAAGGTGAACAAGTAATAATACTACTTAATAGAAGAGGATATTCTACTGTATGTACTTGTCACTCTTGTGGATTTACGCTTAAATGTCCAAGATGTGATATACCACTTACTTACCATAAATCAACTAATATTATGAGATGTCATTATTGTGGATATGGCATTAAAAAGCCAGATATATGTCCTGAGTGTGATAGTAAGGATATAAATTTCTTTGGTATGGGTACTGAAAAATTAGAACAATATATCAAAGATGAAATAAAAGATTCTAAAGTAATTAGAATGGATCAAGATACTACATCTTTAAAAGGCGCTCATGAGAGAATAATTAATGATTTTAGACAACAAAAATATAACATATTAATTGGTACACAAATGATTTCTAAAGGCCTTGATTTTCCTAATGTTACTTTAGTAGGTGTTATTAATGGTGATCAATCTTTAAATATACCTGACTTTAGATCAAGTGAGCGAACTTTTCAACTTTTAAACCAAGTAGCAGGTAGAGCAGGTAGAAGTGATAAATCAGGTGAAGTTATAATACAAGGATTTAATATGGATCAATATAGTATTGTTATGGCTAGTAAAAATGATTATATTGGTTTTTATAATGAAGAGTTAAGAATTAGAAAGCTTCTTAAATATAGCCCTTACTATAATTTATGTTTAATTAAAGTTAAAGATAAAGACTATGAACAAGCTTATAAAGAAGCTAGTAAAATAGTTAATCATATTAAATCTAAAAATTTAAAAGATGTAATAGTATTAGGACCATCATCAGGCATAATACCTAAGATAAATAATATATATAATATTCAGGTTATTATAAAGTTTAAAAATACAAATGATTTAATGAAGGAACTTATATTTATAAATGAACGATATAGAACAAGTAAAACATTAGTTGATATAGATATAAATCCTATAAGACTTTAGAAAGGTGATTTTATGAAAATATTATTTTTTTCAGATATACATGGTATTACAAATAATCTAAAAGTATTAGAAGAATTAGATAATAAGGAACACTTTGATAAGATTGTATGTTTAGGTGATTTATATTATAGTGGACCAACATTTGATAATAGTTTAAAACTAAATAGTAAAGATGTGCTAGAATTTTTAATGAAATATATAGATAGATTAATTGTTTTAAAAGGTAATTGTGATTCAGATGTAGATATTAAAGCAAGTGACTTTCCAATTTGTAGTAATTTAGCTTTAATTAATACTGATAACTTAGATATTTATCTAACTCACGGGAATGAATACAGCTTTGATAAAAATAGAAAGTTTAAAAGAAAAGGCATTTTAGTTTATGGCCATGAACATATACCTTATATAAAACAAAATAATGATATGACATATATATGTGTTGGATCTATATCACTACCTAGAGGCGATAGTAGACCAAGTTATATGATATATAATGATAAAACATTTACAATTTATTCAATTGATAATGAGATAATTAATGAAATTAAATTATAACAACAAGAGAGGGATGATAGAATGAAAGAATTAATAAAAAATGATTATAATTTAAAAGAAGAAGATATGACAGAGGTTGTAAAAAGAGTAAAGTTATTAATTATTAATGATAAAGATGAGGTATTGCTTGGATACTCTCATAATGATTACCAATTTCCAGGAGGACATGTTGAAGATGGTGAAGATTTAATTGATACAATCAATCGTGAACTTCAAGAAGAAACTGGCATGGTTTTAAATTTAAAAGAATTAGAAGCTTTTGTTTGCTTGAAAAGTTATTATAAAGATTGGCCAAGTGTTGGTAAAAATAGAAAAACTGAAATCTATTATTATGAGGTTAGAACTAATGAACTACCTAATTTGGATAATACTAATTATACGCAAAGTGAATTAGAGGGGAATTTTGAGCTTAGATATATTCCTTTAGATAAGGTTGAAGAAGAACTAAAGAGTAATGCTGTTAAATATGGCGATAAATATAATATTGCTAGTGAAATGTTAAGAATATTTGATTATTATAAAAATAGATAATATACAACAAGAGGTGAAGATAAATGAATATGATTGGAAGTAAAATAATAGAAACAGAAAGATTAATATTAAGACCATCTAGAATGCTAGAACAAAAAAGACTTTGGGAAATCTTAATGATTCCTGAGGTAAATCGCTGGTATTTAACTGGTCATAAGAAGTATGCTAATGATCCACAGCATTGGTCATGGGATAATCAAAAAAAGTTTTATGAATTTAAAGTTTCAAAAGCTGATGATTTAGATGTCTTTGGATGGAGTATTTTTTTGAAGGCTCAATTTACCAATAGTGGAAGTGAAGAAGTAATAGGTCAAGTTACTGCTCAAGAGAATGGTGAAGATTTATCAATAAGGGATGTAGGATGGTATATAGATCCTACATATCATAGACATGGTTATGCAACTGAAGCTGCAAGTGCTATGCTTGATTATATGTTTAGAGAAGTTGAGATTGAAGGCATTTCTTCTGGTGCAGTAAAAGATAATATAGCATCATGTGGTATATTTGAAAGATTAGGATTTACAAAAGTTGGTGAAGTTGAAGAAGATTCTCCTTATACATTTTATGATGGAAAACTTATCTTTTCTAAATATAATTTAAATAGTAAAGATTATTATAATAATCGAGAAAAAATAAAAAAACTATAATGTTTAAAGATTTAATACAACAGGAGAGGAAGAATGAATATGAATTATGAAGTAATATTTGAATCAAAAAGAATAAATTTTATAAAGTTAAATAAAGACTTAGTAAATGACTACTTAGATATGGTAAATGATTATGATGTACAAAAATATATTCATCATAAAAGACGCGTTTATACATTAGAACAGGAACTTGATTGGATAGAAGATAAACTAAATACTAATGCAGTTATATTTTCAATGATTGAAAAAGAAACAAACGACTTTATAGGTAATATTGAGATAATGGATATTGAAAATAATGGTGGGGAGCTTGGAATTACAATTACGCCTAAAAAACAAGATAAACATTATGGGCAAGAAGCTATAAATGCATTAATTGATTATGCATTTAATACTATTCATTTAAAAGATATATATTTAGATGTATTTGACTTTAATGAAAGAGCAATTGCTTGTTATGAAAAAGTAGGATTTGTAAAAGCTGGAACTGGTAAAACTATAGAAGATATACATATGATATATAAAAAATAAAAAATGTTTTCTAAAAGTTATTGACAATGTTTTCTTAAAGTAGTAAACTCATATTAAATTTATTATTTAAGAGGTGACCATCAATGAACAACATAGACATAACTACAATTTGTTCTTATATTAATTGTTATTCTTGTTGTGACTTTTCATGCTCTATTGATGGTATTACTGCGTATAAAAGATGATAAAAAATTAGTTGTTTATTTTTTATCATCTTTTTTTGTATTTTAATAGGAGGTATTTATGAACACTTTAACAATTACAGATTTACTAAATAAGATTAAAGAATATAATCCAGATGAAGTCGATATAATTAAAAAAGCATACGAGTATGCTGATAATCTACACAAGGGTCAAATGAGACAAAGTGGTGACGCTTATATCACCCATCCTTTAAATGTGGCTTATATCTTAGCTGATATGCATGCTGATAGAGATACTGTGTGTGCAGGGCTTCTTCATGATACTTTAGAAGATACTGATATAACAAAAGAAGATATAAGAATAGACTTTAATAATGATATTGCTGAACTTGTTGATGGAGTAACAAAACTCTCTAAGATGAATTTTTCGTCTAAGCATGATCAAAATATGGCTAATACTAGAAAGATTATAACTGGTATCACTAGTGATGTTAGAATAATTATTATTAAACTAGCTGATAGACTTCATAATATGAGAACATTAGAATTTAAATCAGAATTTAAGCAAAAAGAGAATTCTTTAGAGACTATGGAAATATTTGTACCTCTAGCATACTATATAGGTGCTTATAGAATTAAAAGTGAGTTAGAAGATTTATCATTTAAGTACTTAAAACCAGATGTTTATAAAAAAATAGAAGAAAAGAAATTTAAAGCAGAAGAAGAAAATAATGATATGCTTAAAGAAATGCTTATTAAAATACATACAATGTTAAATGATAAATCAATACCTAATGAAATTAAAATACGCACTAAAAATATATATGGTATTTATAAAAGATTAAGTGAAGGCCATAAGATATCTGATATACATGATTTACTTGCTCTTAAAATAATGGTAGATGAGGTTGATAATTGTTATAGAACACTTGGGCTAGTTCATTCATTATACAATCCTGTAAATAATAAATTTAAAGATTATATATGTAATCCTAAAACTAACATGTATAGTTCCTTACATACAACTGTATTTAGTAAAGAAGGAAAGCTTGTTCAAACACAAATTAGAACATTTGATATGGATAAAATAGCATCATTTGGACTTACTGCATATTGGGATATAGAAAAAGGTAATGCAAGAAATGTTATGCAAAATGAATTAAAAGATAAGTATCAATTTTTTAAATCACTTAGTGAGTTAAATATTATGTTTAAGGATAATCAAGAGTTTGTAGAACAAGTTAAAAGTGAAATATTCTCAGATAGAGTATATGTATATACATTAAATGGAGATGTATATGAACTACCTAAAGGAGCAACTCCAATAGATTTAGCATATAAGATAAGTGATGATATTGGAAATACTATGATTGGTGTATATATCAATGATGAATATCATCAAGATGTTGATATAGAATTAAAAAATAAAGATAGAGTTAGAATTATAACTGATGACTTATCATATGGTCCTGGAGATGATTGGTATGATAAAGCAGTTACTAGTTTAGCAAAGAAAAAAATAAAAGAATATAGTAGAAAATAATTAGGAGAATAACATGAAAAAATTATCTGCACAATTAAATATTGATACATCTATAAAAACAGTTGCTTTTGATGATATGAAAGAAAATATAAAGTATGTTTTTGATAATGATAATTATAATTTTTATTTAAATTCGGAATTAATTGATGTTAATGATAGATTTAGAATTTTCAATTATAATGGGAAAAATTATATAGTAAAAAAATCAAAGATTGATGAGGGAAAATTGGAGGTAGAACTTGCTCAAAAAGCATTTAGTATTTTAGATGGTTTGAAAGTTGATGATTATAAAATAAAAATTATTATGCCAACAGTATATTATATAGATGAAAATGCATATATACTAACAGAATATATGGGTAATTCTCTACAAGAATGTATATATTCGAAACAAAATGAATTTAAAATAGAAATAAATACAATTTTTGACATTTTAAATCTTTTTTTAAGTAAAGGTGTTTTGTATAGAGGTTTTTTGCCAAGAAATATTGTTGTTAAAAATAATATTATTTATTTATTAGATTGGGAAGATGTAGTTTTTAGTAAAATTCCTCATAATTCATTGAATCTTCTTTGGAAAACAAACTTCTTACTAAATTGGTCTTATTTTTATGATTTAAATGATTTAGAATCCAAATTAAAAAAGTATGATAGTGCTAATTGCCTAGAGCCATCGTTACTAAAATATGAGAAAAAAATTAAAGAATTTGCTAATTTGAATTATGATACTATTGACTTAAGAAAATTTATATTAAAAACAGTTATTAATTCAGAAAAAAGGATTGTTGATCATACAAATGATTTTATAATCCCTCCAAATGATATGGCACATTTAATATCTGATTTATATAATTCTGATATTGATGCTTTATTTGATATTACTTGTTCTGTTTTGAGGAGTAAATCTGAAAAAAAATATATTGAATTATTGAAGACTTTAAGCAAAACAATTGTCGAAGCATACTTGGATAATAAAAAATTAAAGAAAAATACAATGAAGGTTATTTTATGTTTTATTGATGAAACATTAATTACTGATTCTAATGAAAGAAGAAAATTAACTTTCTTATTTGATAATGATAAAGATAGTTTTTATAGTAATTTACGTGAAATATTAAATAATATTTTTTATGATTTTAATGGAAGTAAACTTTCTGATGAAAGTTTCATAAGAATAGCGAATTATATTTATTCCTATAGATAAGGTGGTATTATTAATGGATACAATTTTATTTGAAAACAAATTTTTTTATATAACAAAATGTGAAGAATTTCCTTATGTCCCAGGTTTATTAGCAATTTATGAAAAAGATGTAAAATGGAATTGTAATGAAAAAATTATAAAATTGTTAGCTGAGATTGAAAAAATAATTAGAGATGAGTTGATGGAACAGGGAGTTGCATTAACTGGAATATATAGAGAGGAATACGAAGATGATAGGTTTAGAATATTAATAATACCATATGATGTTAAAATACTTGAGCAAAATAACATTTCTCCAGATTTATATCAACCATATATAAGAGAATACTTGGAAAGTTTTAATAATGACAATAATGATTATAATATTAAAGATGATAAAATAATACTTAAATTAAAGGAGATTAATAATGAATGATAAAATAGGTGATAAGATAGAGGTTTATTCATTGTCTGAATTAAAAAGACTTCAAGATGGCTTAAAATATTTTGCTTGTATAGGTGGTAGTAAAAATTTTGAATGTTTTTTGGAAAGTAATTCATTATCAAGGGCTGATTTTATGAAAAAGTATTCAGATAGATTAGATAAATGTCATATTCCAATATATGAAGATAATGATATTGTTATTAGGCAAGATGCTCAAATTGCAATTCCTGGTTTTTACATTGTAGCTACAAAAAATAATTATAAAAATATTTCACAAATGGATTTAGAATTATATCAAAAATGTTTGTTTTTTGTTTCGTATGTAGAAGCAACATTAAAAAATCTATTTGGTATTGATCGTATTTATCAATATTATGATGAACATTATAATAAACCATCATCAACACATTTTTGGGTTATGCCAGTGTATAATAGTATTGTTAAAGAAAATGGCTTAAATGCTACGATTCTATCGAGAGATATTTGGAAATATCAAGAATTGTTTGATTTTTGCAACACAAAGAATGAAATATATAGAATTAATGATGGTATGAGAAAGATGTTAAAAAAGGAGTTATAAAATGAAATCAGAAAAATATTTTTTTAAAAATAAAACATTAGAGACAGAACATGCAATGAGTATTATTTCGGAGTTAAATAAAGAAGTGAATAAATATATTAATGAAGAAAATATGCCACTTTTAGATGGCAAAATTAAGTCATATAATAGTTTTACAAAAAATAAACATTTACCATTGAAATCTAGTGATGTATCAAAAGTAATAAAAGATTTTTCTAAAATGTTTCAACGCAGTGTCTTATGGGAAAATCCTGGCACAATGATTAATATAACTCCTCCATCAAACATTGTTAGCACAGCTTTAGCATTTTATGCTGCTTTATACAACCCAAATTTTGCTCAGGATGAGTCATCAGGATATTTGATGACTACCGAACTTATTGTTTCAAAATATTTATCTGAGTTGGTTGGCTGGAATGTTAATAATTCTCGAGGTATTTTTACATTTGGTGGCAAAGGAACGATTTTATATGCAACTAAAATTGGAATAAAGAAGGCATTACCTAATGTTATAGATGATGGTTTAAATAACTGTATTGTTAAGGTCTTTTCATCAGAAAAAGGTCATCCTTGTCATAAGGAAGTGTGCGATTGGTTGGGATTAGGTAAAAAATCATGTGTAAGATTACTAACTGATAAAAATGGTCAAATCTCCATTCCTGATTTAGAAAGAGAATTAAGAAATTGCATAGAAAATAATAATAAGATAGGGTGTATTATTCTTAATGGCGGTACAACAAATGAACTAATTATTGATCCTATAAAAAAAGTAGTAGATTTAAGAGATAGATTAGTAAAGGAATATAATTTGAACTATGTACCTCATATACATGTTGATTCAGTTATAGGATGGGCATGGTTATTCTTTAAATATTATGATTTTGAAAAAAACGAATTAAAAATGAGTGAAAAAGAATTAAAAAAAATTTATTCTATGCAAGAAAAAATATGTGAAATTGAATATGCTGATTCTTTTGCAGCAGATTTTCATAAAACAGGTTTCTGTCCTTATGTTTCTAGTGTATTTATGT
The DNA here is from genome assembly GCA_964518415.1 of uncultured Muribaculaceae bacterium. GTDB lineage: Bacteria > Bacillota_I > Bacilli_A > RF39 > UBA660 > CAJOJO01. Next base: position 2,371 of record CAZFGE010000008.1, on the reverse strand, counting down.
CAAAGAATTTTAATGACGTTACAGGCTTAGGAAATAAAATTGATAAAGGAGTAAATAATATGAAATTTGGTGAGTATTCTCCTTTTGAGTATACTTTGGAACTAACAAGATCTTCGATTGGACCTGTTGCTGCTTATGCTTCTTTGGAAACTTTTGGGGTAGAAGGCTTTCAGCATTTAATTTATAATATTTTTTCTAACTGCGAATATATTAGAGATTATTTATTTGCTGAAAAAAGTTTTGAGGTTATTAATATGAATACAGAGGGGCTTGCAACCTTATTTATAGCAAAACCTTTTAGTAGTTTTTATACCTATGATGAATATATTTATGGTAACCAAGAAATTTTAAAAAAACTAGTAGATTATAATTATCAATTTTATTTATTTTGTTTAAAATTGCTAGAACAAAAAAAGGTTCATTTTAAAATTACTTTTTCAAAAAGTTATAAGCCTTTTGGTATTAAAAATCCAACAGGCGCATTGAAAATTTATCCTACATCTCCTATTGTTTCTAAAGATGAAATTAAAAAATGTTTGGATGAGTTAATATATGCAAAGAAAATATATGACAAATACAATATTAAACTTGAAGAAAGTAGAGATTTACCAATTGACTTTGTTTATAGAGATTAATGACTTAAAAAAAGCAAAAAATTTTTTGAGGTTGAAGTATGATTTAAGAACTAATGATGAACAATCAAGCTTAAAATATCACCATTTGCTTGATTGTTTGAATATATTGAAGTATTATGGGGTTTATAACTATATAAAATATGGTCAAGCAGTTCTGTTACATGATATAGGAAGATTCTTTGAATCTGATTTAGATGCATCGAACTTTAATCACGCCTATTATGGATATGAGCTTATAAAAAAAGAATATACAAAAAATCCTATTATTTTGTTACCTATTAAGTATCATGAGGATGATTTAAAATGGAAGCTGCTTTTATTAGATGATCCTGAATATATTAGTTGTTCAAAGCGAAAAAAGAAACAAATAATAAAATGCTCTAAACTTGTTAGAGATATTGATATTATTTCAAATATGAAAAGTCTTATAGGAACAAAAAGTGTTGATGTAAATATTAAAAAAATAAACATGCATATTTGTGATAAATTACGTAATGGAGAAATTGGAACTAAGGATGATATATATAATCAATATGATAAAATAAGCTATATTTTGTGTGGATTGAATTTATTAACTTATAAGAAAAGTTTTTGCTATATAAAAAAACACATGATTGTTGAGCAATTGATAAATAAACAACTAAATATGGTTTCAAATAATAATCAGTTATATGATTATACAAATTCTATGCATGAATATATTAAGAAAAAGTATGGAGTGTAGGTGACTTATGCAAAGAGAGAAAGAAATTGCTTATTTTGATACTTACAATTTAGAAGAACTTCCAGAATTGGAAGCAGGTAAAAAATATTTGGAATTTTTGGGTGGAACAAAAAATTATAGGTGTTTTATAGTAGATAAGAATTATTCAAGAAACTATTTTTATAAAGAACATTTAGACCTTATCGATGAAGCTTTACATCCGGTTTATAAAAACAGAGGAATTGTTGTTTCTCATGATAGTTCCTTTCCAGTTCCTGGATTTTATATAATATCTTATGAAAAACAGTATAAAAATATTGCAGAGCTTCCTGAGTCTTTAGTTGTAAGAACTGCTAGTATAATAAAGACTATTAGAAAAATTATGATTGAAAAATTTAGAATTAATTATGTTAATATTTATTATGAAGAGAAAAATACTAATTCTTCTAATGTCCATTATTGGATCGTGCCTAAATATAAAAATTTTGATATTATAGAAAACAATTATAATAATAATATTAAAAATTACCTTTGTTCTTTTAGTTTCAATAAAACCAGAGAAAAAATAATATCTTTTAATTCAATTTTGAAAAAAGAATTAGAAAAAATGAACTATAAGAAATTTGATGACTTGCTATTTAATAAGATAGAACCAATGGAGAAGAAGATAAATTTATGTATATCAAATAATTGTTTTATGAAATGTAAAGGTTGCTATTGCAGTTTTTCTAGTAAAAAAGAAATATCTAATAAATCCATAATTAATTTTTTGAAATATGCAAAATTAAACGGATTAGAAAAAGTAACATTAAGTGGTGGAGATCCACTTGCAAGAAAAAATATAAAACAAATTATTAATGAATGTCATAAATTAAAATTAAAAATAAATCTTGATACAGTTGGCTTACCATTTATTAAATCTCAAGTTATTCAATCTACAAATAAAAAAATCAAGAAGATTTCCAAGTTAAAAACACTTCGAAAAATTGATTGTATAGGAATTCCATTAGATGGTTCTAATAATGATATTATA
>CAZFGE010000007.1:0-17531 GCA_964518415.1 uncultured Muribaculaceae bacterium | reverse complement strand
ATACTGATATGATGGAGTTAGATAGTGATTTATTAAAACATATTAATGATGTTGCTAAAGACTTAACTAAAAAACTTATGACTAAATTAGATAAAAAAAGTATGACAGTAAGTTATAATTATGGTGATAAACAAGTTGTTAAACATTTTCACTTACACTTACTTCCTAATATGGATGATAAACCAACTCATACAGTAGATGAGATGTATGAGAGTATTATGAATAACTAACTTGTAATAATTAATTTTTTATGATATTATGTATTTGGATGAAGGAAACTTCATAAAATAAAAAAGGGAGATACTTAACTTTTGCACGTTGAGTACCAGCCCAATATTATTGAGAGTACTTAATCTGTAGCAGATTGAGTACTATTTTTTTATGCATAGAATCATTAAAGAAACTATTAATAAAATGATAATTAATATTAGAAATGAGATTAATAAATCTTTTTTCTTCATAAATATCAAGCCTCCTTTCACAATGAAAGTTGGCAAGTACCCAACAGTTAATATCTCCAAATCAATTATACCAAAATTATGTTCGCATATCAATACGTAGTTATTTATTCTTTTTTTATTGCATACATTTAACTAGGTGATTAAATGAAAAAGTTTTTAATTATATTGATATGTCTTTTTATTCCAATAAATATCTATGCATCAGATACAGGTCCTATTGAAGGAAATGAATTAGAGGTAATAGGTGAGGTAAAAGAAGATAAAGGACTTGCTGGTAATGCAAAGTCAGCTATATTAATAGATGCATCAACTGGAGAAATTTTATTTGAAAAAAATTCACATGAAAAATTAGCGCCTGCATCAATGACTAAAATGATGAGTATGTTGCTTATTTTAGAAGCAATAGAGAATAAAGTAATTAATTGGGATGATATTATAACCGTTAGTGAAAATGCATCAGGTATGGGTGGATCTCAAATACTTTTAGAGACTAATGAGAAGATGAGTGTACATGATTTATTTAAAGGAGTAGCTGTAGCTTCTGGTAATGATGCAGTTGTCGCACTAGCAGAAGCTACATATGGAACTGTTGATAACTTTGTATCGGAGATGAATAAAAAAGCAAAAGAACTAGGGCTTAAAGATACTAATTTTAAAAATGTACATGGACTTGATGTTGAGAATCATTATTCATCTAGTTATGATATGGCTTTAATTGCTAAAGAACTAGCTCGTCATGAAAAAGTGTTTGAGTTTACTTCAATTTATGAAGATTACTTAAGAAAAGGAACTCCTCGTGAGTTTTGGTTAACTAATACAAATAAACTTGTTAGATTCTATACTGGAGTAGATGGTTTAAAAACAGGTTATACACCTGAGGCAGGATACTGTCTAACTGCAACTATAAAAAAAGATGATATGAGACTTATATCGGTAGTAATGGGTGAACCTTCTAGTACTGTTAGAAATAAAGAAACAACAGAACTTTTAAACTATGGATTTAGTCAATATAAAACAACTAATGTAGCGCGCAAAGGTCAAGTTATAACAGAAATAGAACTTCCAAAATCAGAAAATATAAAAATAGGTATTGTACCATATGATAATGTAAATATCTTAAATAAAAAAAATGAAAAGATTGGTAATATTACATATAAAGCAATAGTTGATAAAATAAACTTAAATACAAAAGTAAATGATAAAGTAGGAACACTTTTTATATATGAGAATAATAAACTTATAAAAGAGACACCTTTAACTATTAAAGATGAATTAAAAAAAGCATCATTCTTAACTTTATATAAAAGATATTTATCTAACTTAATAACAGGCAATATTAAATACTAATATTGTCTTTTTATGTATTGACATACAAACAAATTTTCGCATATAATGTAGTTGATATGAAGGCCTAACCTCGCTTAGTACGGTGGTATATTAGATTTTTTGCATTTATATTAGATGGGGCGAAATATAAGAAAAGGAGAAGTCTTTTAGTAATAAAAGAATACTAAAGTAACAAAACATTACGCTTTAGTTAAAAAATATAAAATTATTTAAGGAGGATTTTAAATGTCAAAAAGTCTAATAGAGAATAATAGTGAAATGATAAATAATATGTATAATGAAATTTCAAATATTATTAGTAATAATAAAACTAAAATGATCTATCAAATCAATAATACTTTAGTTGAAACTAATTTCATGATAGGTAAGATAATTGTTGAAAATGAACAAAATGGTAATATAAGAGCTGAATATGGTAAAGAAATACTTAGTAAATTATCTAAAAAATTAACTAATAAATTTGGTAGTGGTTATAGTAGATCTGGACTTCAAAATATGCGTTTATTTTATGATAAGTATAAGAATTGCCAACCACTGGCTGGCAATTTGAGTTGGAGCCATTATTGTTATTTAATCTATATTGAAGATGATGATGAAAGAGGTTTTTATGAGAAAGAATGTATTAATGAAAAATGGTCTAAAAGAGAATTAAAAAGACAAATTGATTCTCATTTGTTTCAAAGATTACTTTTGTCAAATGGTAAAGCAAATAAAAAGAAAGTGATAGAATTATCAAAAAAAGGTCAAACAATTCATGAACCATCTGATATTCTAAGAGAACCATATGTTTTTGAATTTTTAGGAATTAAAGAAAATAAACCCACATTAGAAAGTAAGCTAGAGAAATCTTTAATTAATCATCTATCTTCATTTATGATGGAACTTGGAAAAGGTTTTATGTTTGTTGGAAGTCAGGTTAGAATAACATTAGATAATAATACACATTATTATGTTGATTTAGTTTTTTATAATAAGATATTACGTTCTTATGTATTAATTGATTTAAAAACTAGCGATATGAAACCTGAATATGTTGGGCAAATGAATATGTACGTTAATTATTATAATAAAGAGGTAAAAGACGAATATGATAATGAAACAATTGGTATTATTTTATGTACAGGTAAAAAAGGAGTTACAATGGAATATGCTTTAGGTGGACTTTCTAATAATGTTTTTGCTTCTACATATACATATTATATTCCGGATAAAAATGTGCTGATTGATGAAGTTGAAAAAGTTGTTGAAATTAATAATTAAAAAGATATTGAATAATCAATATCTTTTTTAGTATTGACATGTTTGATATAATAAATATAGGTGATAAAATGAGAACAATAACAGTTGATGGAAATGAGGCTTGTAGTAAAACAGCCTATCTATTTACAGAGATGGCAGGAATATATCCTATTACGCCATCTAGTACAATGACAGAACATGTAGATGAATGGAGTAAAAGTAAACTAAATATTTTTAATGATCATGTAAAAGTAGTTGAGATGCAAAGTGAAGCAGGAGCAGCTGGATTTATTCATGGAGCACTTCAATCAGGAGTGCTAGCTACTACATTTACAGCAAGCCAAGGCCTATTACTTATGATTCCTAATATGTATAAAATGGCAGGTGAGATGTTACCAGCTGTTATACATGTTGCAGCACGTAGCTTATCAACACACTCTCTATCTATTTTTGGAGACCATCAAGATATATATGCAACACGTCAAACTGGATTTTGTATGTTAGCTTCATCTTCAGTTCAAGATGCATCATACCTATCAGGTATTGCGCACCTATCTGCAATAAAGGGTTCACTTCCTTTCCTACACTTCTTTGATGGCTTTAGAACAAGCCATGAGATAAATAAAATAAATGTATTAGAAGACGAAGACTATAAAAGATTAGTAGACTATGATGCTTTAGAAAACTTTAGAAAAAGAGCACTTAATCCACTTAATCCAACTATTAAAGGAACTGCTTCTAATGATGATATTTATTTTCAAATGACAGAATCTAGAAATAAATATTATGATAGAATACCTGATATAGTTGAATACTATATGAATGAGGTTAATAAACTAGCTCATACTGATTATAAACCTTTTAATTATTATGGTAGTAAGAATGCTAAAAATGTAATAGTTGCAATGGGTTCAGTTTGTGAGACAATAAAAGAAACTATTGATGAGTTAGGTGGAGACATTGGTCTAATTGAAGTACATTTATATAGACCATTTAGTATAAAACATCTACTTAATGTTTTACCTGATACAGTAAAAAATATAGCTGTCTTAGATAGAACTAAAGAAGCAGGATCAATTGGTGAACCTTTATACTTAGATATATGTGCTGCTTTAAAAGATAAAGATATAAATATAGTAGGTGGAAGATATGGTCTATCAAGTAAAAATACAACTCCAAAAGAAATAGAAGCTGTATATAATATGTTAGAAGGTACTTTAAAAAATAACTTTACAATAGGAATAATTGATGATGTAACTAACTTATCTTTAAAATCAACTGATTTAAAAATAAATAAACATCATGAAATGCTTATATATGGATATGGTAGTGACGGAATGGTATCAGCTTCTAAATCAATTATTAAACTACTTGGTGATAATACAAATCTTGATGTACAAGGATATTTTGAATATGATTCTAAAAAATCAGGTGGAGTTACAATTGGCCATTTAAGATTTTCTAATAGTGATATAAGATCTACTTATTATGTGGAAAATCCTGAGATAGTAGTACTTACAAAAGACTCATACATAAATAACTTTGATATGTTATCTAATATTAAAGAAAATGGAGTATTTTTAATCGCTACTGAAAAAGATGAGGCTGAATTATTTAACATGTTTACTAAAGATATGTTAGATACTATAAATAATAAAAATATAGCTGTATATATATCTAGAGCTAGTGAACTTGCTAAAACTAATAATCTAGGTAATAAGATAAGTATGATTATGGAAGCACAACTTTTATATTTACTTAACCTAATTGATTATAATGAAGCTTTATCTAAAATAGAAGAAGATATTAAGAAAAAATTTAATAAAAAAGGTGAGGCTATTGTTAATAGTAATATAAGTGCTATTAAAGATGCAGTTAGTTATTTAAAGAAAGTAGAAGTAATAAGTAATGGAGATAATATAATAGAAGTTAATAACACTAACTATGACAAGATTAATAAAAGATTAGGTTATACTCTAAAAGTATCTGACTTTGATAATCCTGATGGAACATATATTCCAGCTACTTCTAAATTTGATAAAAGAAAAATAGCCGAAATGGTACCTAATTGGATAAAAGATAACTGTATTAGTTGTAATCAATGTGCAACAGTATGTCCTCATGCAGTTATAAGACCTTACTTAATTGATGAAGATGAATATAACAAAATGCCAGATAATATAAAAGATAGATGCATAAAACCTATGAATCCATTATATAAAGACTATTATTTTACAATTGCAGTATCAATTGATGATTGTACAGGTTGTGGATTATGTATTAATACATGCCCTGGTAAAATGAAAAATAAAGCATTAGAGTTTAAATCTTATGATTCTTTGAAAGAAGAACAAGAAGTATTTAACTATTTAGATAAAAATATAAGTGAGAAAGATACTGATACATCAAATGTTATAGGATGTGCATTTAAGAAGCCTCACTTTGAATTCTCAGGAGCATGTGCTGGATGTGGAGAAACATCATATCTTAGAATTTTAACTCAATTATTTGGAAAACACTTAGTTATATCTAATGCAACGGGATGTTCATCAATTTATGGTGCATCAATGCCATCAATGCCATATAGTATTCCTTGGGCATCAAGCTTATTTGAAGATAATGCTGAATATGGATATGGTATTACAATGGGTGATAAATTAATTAAAAATAGAATTAAAAATATTTTTGAAAGTAAAAATGATGAACTAGCTCAAAAATGGTTAAATAATATAGATAATTATGAAGTTACAAAAGAAGTATATGATAACTTAGATTATTCTAAATATCCTGAGTTATCTGATATAAAAGATTATTTAGTTAAAAAAAGTGTATGGATAACTGGAGGAGACGGTTGGGCATTTGATATAGGATTCTCTGGAATTGATCATGTTCTATCTAGTGATGAAGATATTAATATATTAGTTTTGAATACACAAGTTTATTCTAATACAGGTGGACAAACATCAAAAGCAACAACTGAAGGAATAGTAGCTCCATTTTCAAGTAATGGTAAAAAGACTAAAGCAAAAGATTTAGCAAGAATAGCAATGTCATATCCAAATGTTTATGTTGCTCAAATTAACTTAGGCGCTAATATGTTACAAACTATAAAAGCTTTAAAAGAAGCAGAAGCACATAAAGGTCCTTCTATAGTAATTGCTTATGCACCATGTATTTCACATGGTATAAAAGGTGGAATGAGTAATAGTTTAAGTGTATCTAACCTAGCTACTAAATCAGGATACTATCCAATATTTAGATACAATCCAGATTTAAATAAATTCACACTTGATTCTAAGAATGTTGATTTTGAATTATATAATGAATTCTTATCAACTCAAAATAGATTTAATATCTTAAAAAATAGTGATCCAAAAGAAGCAGTAATACTACTTAACAGTAATAAAGAACATGCAATAGAAAACTATAATTATTATAAGGAATTAGAAAAATAATCTAATTCTTTTTTCTTGCTTTAATTAATAAATAGTGTTATATTTATACTAGGGTGGGGATTTATATGGAAAGTACATTAGCTAGAATAGAAAATTGTAATGATTTATTAAAAATGTTAAAAGCAAAAGATAAACTAAAAAGAAAGTATGATGAGTTAAGATTCAGTAAAAAACCAGTTGACTATAGAATAGTTTTTAATTTGAAAACAGAACTAGATTTTATGGATCAATTAATCACAAATTATATTAAATTTGATGATAATATTAGTGAAATTAAATGCGTTAAAGATGTTATAATAAAAGCAGATAGACAAGAAGTTGATATACCTGTTTCTATTGATAATTTAAGTGATTGTGAATTAATATTTAATGGTTTTGTAGCTAGTCATGGATATATTGATATTTATTACGATTATATAAATGATATAATAAAAGCTAAAAATAAAGCTAAACTAAGTAAAATGAGAAAGCCAATGATAGAACATATGTGTAAAATAAATACTAATATATGTTTTTATCCTGGAAACTATTTAATAAAAGCTGGAGATACTATAGGTATTGCAGTTGAAAAACAAAAAACAAAGACATTACACTAATTTATTTGACTAAATAATTATTTAGAGTATAATTTAATTAGAGACACACTTTATTATGTGTGCTCATATGTTTGTATTGAACACAACTATTAGTAACTAATATGTTGTGTTCTTTTATTTTTTAAATTATTTTAAAATTAAAATAATAATTATTACTAAAAGAATAAAGACAACTCTATAGAGATTTTTTTCATTTTTTCTCATAGACTTCACTCCTTTCTTAAGGGAGCACAACAATAATAAAATGTGTCAAAGTCATAATATATTATTGTAATTAGTAATGCAAATGACTAATTTTGAAAATTCAAGATAAATATTTCTTGAATTTTTTAATTTCATTAGATGAATTATAAAAATTGATGTATTTAATGAAATCAATTTTATAAAATTAATTAAAAATAAATTTTTTTTAATATTGTAACTTAGTTGTAACTTTAAATTTAATATAATGTTTATGAGGTGAGATAAATGGAAATTTTAAAAGTAGAAAATTTGACTAAAACATACGGAAAAGGTTCTACTAAAGTAGTTGCCTTAGATAATGTATCTTTTAGTGTTGAAAAAGGAGAATTTGTTGCAATAGTAGGTGCTAGTGGATCTGGTAAATCAACACTCCTACATATCTTAGGTGGTGTAGATAGACCTGATTCAGGTAAAGTATTTATAGATGGTAAAGATATATTTAAACTTGATGATGATAAACTTGCTATATTTAGAAGAAGACAAATAGGTTTAATTTATCAATTTTATAACTTAATTCCTATTTTAAATGTAGAAGAAAATATAACACTACCTTTATCACTAGATAATAGAAAAGTAGATAGAATTGAACTTAATAATATGTTATCTTTATTAGGCTTAACTAATAGAAGAGGACATTTACCTAATGAACTATCAGGTGGTCAACAACAGCGAACTAGTATAGGAAGAGCCCTAATAACTAATCCGACTTTAATACTTGCAGATGAACCAACAGGTAACTTAGACTCTAAAAATAGTGATGAGATAGTAGCTTTACTTAAAAAAACAAATAAAGAGTTAAATCAATCAATTATTATGATTACACATAATATGGAAATAGCTGCATGTGCGGATAGAATAATTAAAATTGAAGATGGAAAAATTGTTAAGGAGGGATAATATGGACTTACTTAACTTACTAACAAAGAAAAATTTAAAATTAAATAAAAGAAGAACAATAGTTACAATTATAGGTATTACTTTATCAGTCGCACTTATAATGGCTGTTGCTACTATGTATAATAGTATGATTGCTTCTATGATTAAATATGAAAAAAGAGAAGTTGGTAACTTTCATGCAGAATTTAAAAATGTACCTGCAAGTGAAGTTAACAATATAAAAAACAATAGAAAAGTTAGTGATGTTTTTGTTGTAGAAAATGTTGGATATGCTTCTATTAATTCACTAAATGAATCAAAGCCATATGCCCATGTAAAAAAGTTTACTAAAGAATCACTTAAAAATTTATCTGTTAACTTAATAGAAGGAAGAATGCCTATTAGTGATAGTGAAGTATTAATTCCATCTCATTTAAAGACAAATGGTAGAGTTGAATATAAAATAGGGGATACTATTACTCTAGATATTGGTAATAGAGTAGGTAGTGAAGGGAAAAAATTAGATCAATATTATTCTTATGAAGAAGATGAAACATTAACAAATGTGAATACTAAAACATACAAAGTTGTTGGAATAATAGAGAGACCGTCTAGAAAAGTAGAACCTTATTCAGATCCTGGATACTCATTTATAAGTTATATGGATTCAACTACATCTAATGTAGATGTATACGCTAAATATACAAAAGAAGGTTCACGTGATGCTTTTACAACAACCGCTAATATTGTAGGAATTGATCCTGTTAAATTTAAAAAATATATAAAAGGAGGAGCTGAAACAGTAGAAGAATTTGATGAACTTCAAGCTGAATATAATAAAGCAAAATATGATTTAGAGTTTAATAACTATTTAATAGAATTAGAAACTAATCCACTTTCTGTTAGTGGAATAAATGAAATAGGTACATTAGTAATAATTATTTCTTTAATAATACTTGTAACATCAGTATTCTGTATTAAAAATAGTTTTGATATATCTATAACTGAAAAGATTAAACAATATGGAATGCTAAGAAGTATAGGAGCTACTAAAAAACAAATTAAACAAAATGTATTCTATGAGGGATTTATACTTGGTATAATAGCTATTCCACTTGGAATAATACTTGGACTTCTAGCATCTTATATATTAGTTATTGTAAGTAATATACTTTTAGGTGATATGCTTACAAATAGCTTAAACCTTGTATTTGCTACATCTATATATCCATTTATTGTATCAATACTACTTGGTATTATTACAATATATTTATCAGCACTTAAAAGCGCTATAAGAGCATCTAAGGTATCTCCTATAGATTCAATTAGAAATAGTGCCAATATAAAACTAAAAGCTAAAAAATTAAAAACACCTAAATATATAAATAAAATATTTGGTATAGGTGGAGAAATATCTTATAAAAATTTAAAGAGAAATAAAAGAAAATATAGAACAACAGTTATATCTATAATTGTATCTGTATCTGTATTTATAGCGCTATCTTCATTTATGAATTTAGCTTTTAAAGAAGTAGATACACAACTTAAAAGAGAAGACTATAATATAGTTCTTTCAATGGATAATGTAGATAAATATCAAGATAAAATAAATAAAATAACTAAATTTGAATATGTTGATGATTATTCAATTACAAGAGATGATGGATTTAAACTAGAAAATGCTAAATATAGTAAAAAATATGAAGCAGATAATAATGATAAATCACCATATGTAGATTTCTACTGTGTGGGAGACTATCAATATAAAAAATATTTAAAAAGTTTAGGTCTATCTTACGCGGATGCTAAAGATAAAATAATATTACTTGATTATGTAACTTTAGTACATGATGATAATAAAAAAGAAAGAGTTAGACATTTTGATTATAAAGAAAATGATACATTAAGATTTGATATAAATGATAATAAATCTATTGACCTTAGTATTATTAAAGTAATAGATAAAAATCCACTTGGTGTAAGTGGAATGAATGATAATGCAAAAGTAATAGTTAGTTATGAATTATTTAATAAAATATCAAATCGAAATTATATAAATATGTATATAAACTCTAGTAATCCAGATAAACTTCAAGATAATATTGATGAATATTTAAAAGGATTGGAATATAATTTAGAAAATTTAAATGAAAATGCTAGACAAATGAATAATTTATTTACACTAATAGCTATATTCTTATATGGATTTATAATTGTAATATCTTTAATAGGTATAACAATTATATATAATACTATTACAACTAGTATGCAACTTAGAAAACCTGAATTTGCTTCTCTTAAATCACTTGGTATGACAAAGAGTGAATTTGGTAGAATGATTAGATTAGAAAGTTTATTTATTGGACTTAAATCACTTATTATATCTATTCCAATAGGACTAATACTTTCATATTTAATCTACTCAGTAATGGGTAAGAATGAAGGATTAACTTATGATTTACCAATTCTTGCAATCGTTATTTCTATAATAGCGGTATTTATATTAATAAACATGCTAATGAAATATTCAATAAGTAAAATAAATAAACAAAATATTATAGAAACAATTAGAGATGAAAATATATAAAAAAGAAGATATTCTTCTTTTTTGTGTTATAATTTAAGAGGTGATACTTTATGATACTTTTAGTAGAAGATAATGATGCAATAAAAAAAGGATTAGTTTTTACCCTTAACTCTAATAATTATTGTGTAGAATCAGCTTCATCTATAAGTGAGGCAATAAGATTTTTAGATAAAAAAATAGATTTAATAATACTTGATGTAACACTTCCTGATGGTGATGGTTTTGACTTTTATGAGGAATTTATAAAGGGTAGTATTCCAACTATATTTCTAACAGCTAAAGATGAAGAAGAAGATATTGTAAAAGGATTAACTCTTGGAGCAGAAGACTATATAACTAAACCATTTAGGCCACTAGAATTAATTGCTAGAATTAATAAAATTCTAGGTAAAAATAAAAGTGTTATAAAAGTATCTAATATTAAATATGATGTTAATAAGATGGAAGTATATAAAGATGATTCAATAGTTCAATTATCTTCACTTGAAATTAAAATATTAAATTTACTACTTCTTAATATTAATAAAGTAGTATCAAGAAATACCATACTTAATAAAATATGGGAGTGGACTGGTAATGATGTAGACGATCATACAGTTACAGTATATTTAAAAAGAATAAGAGAAAAACTAGGTACTGATATTATTAAGACTGTAAAAGGAATAGGATATAGAATAGATGAAGAATAAAGTATATTTTAAAAGATATTTAATTATAACCCTTATAATCTCTTTATTCTCATCTTTCATAATATTCGCTTTTAATAGATTTGAATATGCAAAATATAGAGAAGAATTTAATAAAAAAATATCAAGTATCACATATTCTATAAGAGAAAAATATCCAAGTGTCACTGAAGAAGAAATTATTGATATTTTAAATAGTAAAAAAGATAATAATGATTTATTTAATAAATATGGTATTGATATAAATAAAGATTCAGTTATTTTAAAAAATGATGAAATTAATACTTTATTTAATATATTAAACTTTATTATTTATTTTGTGACTTTAATTATACTTTTATTAGTATTTATAATATATGAAAAAAATAAAGATAAAAAAATAGATGACATAACTCACTATATTAGAGAGCTTAATAAAAGAAATTATAAGTTAGAGTTAGATGATAATACAGAAGATGAACTATCAATATTAAAATCAGAAATCTATAAGACAACAGTAATGTTAAAAGAGAGTGCCCTAAACTCTTTAAATGATAAAATAGAACTTAAAAAATCACTAGAAGATATATCACATCAATTAAAAACTCCACTAACATCAATTATAATTATGCTTGATAATATAATAGATAATCCTAATATGGATGATTCAACAAAATCTGAATTTATTAAAGATATAAAAAGAGAGATAGATAATATTAATAGTTTAGTACAAGCTTTACTTAAACTATCTAAGTTTGATAGTAATACAATTAATTTTAATAAAGAACAAGTTAAAGTTGATGATATTATAAATAAAGCTATATCTAATGTATCTTTATTATGTGATTTAAAAAATGTTTGTGTAAATTATGAATCAAGTGAGTGTAAAATAAATGTTGATAAAATGTGGGAAGTAGAAGCAATAACAAATATACTTAAAAATTGTGTTGAACATGCTTTTAATGATTCTACTGTTTATATAAATGTAACTGATAATAATGTTTATACATCTATTGAAATAAAAGATACAGGTGATATAATTGATGTAGAAGATATTAAGCATATATTTGATAGATTTTATAAGTGTAAGAATTCTAAAAGTGATAGTATAGGAATAGGTTTATCACTTTCAAAATCTATAATAGAAAACGATAATGGTATCGTATCTGTTAAGTCAGATAAAGATACTATATTTACTGTTAAATATTTTAAGATGTAGGTGTATTATGAAAGAAGTTTTTAAAGATTATATGAATGATTCTATAAAGTTAGAACTATGGCAAAAAATTGGTATAGGAGCATTAGTAGTATCTATAGCTGGTTTTATAGGATGGATTTATGAATTTATATTTTATTATTTCAACTTTGGAATGGATAAATTTTACTGGCAAGGAGGTAACTTCTTACCATGGATAAATATATATGCATTTGGAGCACTCCTTATAATAGCTTGTACTTATAAGTATAAAAAAAGTCCTATTAAAGTAGTTTTAATATCAACTATAGTAACAGGTATTTTAGAATACTTAGGTGGATACTTTGTATATACCTTTATGGATGGTTTAAGACTATGGGACTATAATACTGAGATATTAAATTTTGGAAATATAAATGGTTTTATATGCCTTAGAAGTGTTTTATGTTTTGGTATATCTAGTTTAGCTTTAATGTATTTAATATTGCCATTCTTTATGTATTTATCTAATCATATGAATAAAAAAACATTTTTAATAATATCTATAACTATAGTATCAATTATTATGATTGATGAGTTATATAATTTAGTATTTGCGCGCATTTTATCTTTACCTAGAGCACGTGATATTTATGAGCCACTAGGTATAAACTATATGACTTATAAAAGAGGTTAGTAGGTGGCTTTATGAAAAAAGAGTTTAATAAAATTATATTAATATTTATTATAGGTAGTTTAATTGGAGCCTTTTATGAAGAGATGCTTCATGTTGTGAAGTTTTATTTAAATCATGGAACATTTGACTGGGTTACTAAAAGAGGACTTATAATAGGTCCGTTAAGCCCAATATATGGAATAGGATCAGTACTAATATATATTGCTTTTTATCTAAAAAAAAGAGCTTGGTATAAAACATTCTTGTTAGGTTCTGTCTTTGGTGGAATATTTGAATATTTAATGGGGTATTTACAAGAGACAATATGGGGAACCATATCATGGGATTATTCAGATAAGTTTTTAAATATAGGTGGAAGAACTACAGTTCCTTTTATGTTCTTCTGGGGAATGCTTGTTATGATATTTGTCTATATAATCTTTCCTTATTTAGATAAACTATATTCTAAATTTAAAGAAAAAAATATAAATAATATAGTAAATATTTTATTTGTTGTTTTACTTGTTGATATAATAGTGACTATTACAGCTGTAACAAGACAAACATTAAGACAAAGAGGATATAAATCACTTACTATAGTAGGTGAATACTGTGATAAATACTTTACTGATGATTATTTAAAAACTATATATAGAACATCTAAAGTTGTTAAAAAAAGTAATTCAAAATGAATTACTTTTTTAGTACTTTACTAGTAACTTTATAACTTTCTTCTAATAGTTTTTTAATCTCACTATCACATTTTAGAGTGTGTAATATATGAGCACACACATTTGTATAAGTAGCAACTACAAATTTCTTTTCTGTATCACTATTAAACGACATTTGATTTAAATAAGAAATAGCTATATTTAAAAGTTCTGATTTATCCGTAATATTATCTAGACTATCACAAACAGTTTTATAATTATCAATAATATTTTGTTTATTTTTTAAATCACTTATAACTGATAATTTACCAATCATATATTTAAATTTATTTATTTTTTTATTATACTTATCTTTAAGTTCTAAATTAACATTTAAGTATTCTCCAATATATTTACAAGCTTCACAGTATTTGTTATATAAATAATATTCAATTGCTGCTGTAAATAAATAGTCATTATTTTTATCAAGATTAAAATTATAAAAATTAATGTTAATTTCACCTAGAAGTTTTAATATTTTAACTCTAGCATTATTAACTCTTATATTAATATTAGGAATTTTAGAGTATCCAATAGTATTTTGTATTCTATTTATATAATATATACAGTAATAAGTTATATCAGAGTATTCGTTATATACTTTGTTAATCATGTCATAATAATCGTTTTTAGTAACATTTTTACTTTTATTACAAAACTCTATATACTTACTTAACTCTTCATTAATAATCATACAATCACCAATTAAATTATATCATAATTATTGTTTACATATATATAATTTTTAATTATAATTTAATATATAAATAGTTAAGGTATTAAGCAGTATCGTCTTAACAATTTTTTTGGTGGTGCTTCTTATGTTTTGTTGAAAAAGAGGATGGATATATCATTCTGAAATTGTATATGAAAGTGGAAATGAAATTGATAGAATTGATACTGAATTTGCTTTTTATCATTATCAAAAACATATAGAGATGATATGAAAAAATAGGAGAATTCTTTAAATATAAAAAAATATGGTATACTTATTATAGAATAGGTGGAAATGATATGGGAAAAAAATTATATGAATGTAAATATGAAGTTGATGAAAATGAATATTTAAAAATGTCTGAGGCGACTCATTGCTTTTTTTTGAGAGGCGAGTTAATTATGCTATTTTTAGCATCTATAATATGTTTGTTTCTTATAAACAAATCTAATTATCATGATTATGTAATAGGAAGTATTGGATATTTTATTATTGCTTTTTTTTGCGGCTTTAGTATGCAAAAATCGGTTGCAAAAATGACATATGCTAGAGATTGTAAAATAAATGATACCGTAGGTACAATAGAATTTTATGAAAACTATTTTTTGATTAAAACAAAAAATAGCTTGAAAAAATATTATTATAAAAGTATTTCTAAATATAAAGAAACAAAAACGAATATTTATTTGAAGTCTATTTTTTCAAATAAATATCTTATAATAAAAAAGATAAATTGTTCACAAGAAATGGTAGAGTATATTAAAGAACATTGCAAAAAAGATAACAAAAAAAACTTTGATAAGAATTTAAAAAAAGACAGTGAAATAGAAAAAATATTATTTAATGAATATGAAAATAAAAATAATGTATTGTATGAAAATAATTTTGATTTTTCTGTAAATACTGTTAAAGATAATTATTCTTTTCTTATGAAAAATTCAAAAAATGGATTTTATTTATTTTCATTGATTGCTTCATTTTATATTTCTTCAATAATTTCGTTATTGATTCCGTTTAACAATTCGTTATTGCTTCTATTTATTGTATATCTTGTTGTTTATTTTGTAATTATTTGTTGTGTAAAAATTCAATTTAAAAAATTTAATGATAAAAAGTTAGAGCAATATAAAAATTCTGAACAAAAGTATTTGTTTTTTGAACAATACTTTTATGAGATATTGAATTTTAGTTTTATTAAATATGATTATGACTTATTTGATGCATATGATGAAAATGATAAATATATTTATCTTAGCTCAAAAATATTAAATAGGAATGTATTTATTCAAAAAAATAATTGTGATAAGCAATTGATTGAATTTCTTCGTGATAAATACAAGGAGAGTTATAAAAAAAGAGTTTAGTTTCATAACTAAACTCTTTTCTAGTGAAATTCTGGTTTAATAAGATATATTATTATTTTGAAAAGTAGGAATAATGATGGAAGAGTTTGTACAAAAAGTTTTGGAAATTAGTGAACCTAGAACTTTATTTTTACAACTAAACCTAAATATAGATTAATAAATTAAAATAAATTGTATAAATAAAAAAATAATAACCATATTATTAGTGGTGATAATATGGATGAAAATTTAGAAATGTTAGAGTATATTGTTAAAAATTCTGAGATGGGCGTATATAGTTCTAATAAGTTAATTAAAATGCTTAGTGATAAAGAAAATAAAATTAGAAAAGTAGTAGAAGGTATTTTAAAAGGATATGAAAACTATTATAAAGAATCAAAAAAACTAATAAAAAAATATACAGATGATATTAAAGAAAATGGTGCTATGGCTAAAATGAATGCATCGATGATGATGAAGATGGATGTTATGAAAGATAATAGTGACGCTAATATCGCGCATATCCTAACTCAAGGTCTTACTATGGGTGTTGTTGATATAACAAGTAAGATAGATAGATTTAAAGGTGATGCTGATAAAAAAATAATTAATATGGCTAAAGACTATTTAAAATTTCAACAAGAATCAATAGATTTTTTAAAAGACTATTTATAACACCTTAAAAAGGTGTTTTTTTCTTGATTTTAAAGGGCTTTATATAGTATAATTAAGAAGATTGTAGGGTGATTTTATGTACTTAAAGAAAATAGTAGCAAGTGGATTTAAATCATTTGCTGATAAAATAAATATTGAATTAGATAATGGAATAACTGGAATAGTTGGACCTAATGGATCAGGAAAATCAAATGTAGTAGATGCAATTAGATGGGTACTAGGAGAACAATCAGTTAAATCCCTTCGTGGTGAAGGAAATATGACTGATGTAATCTTCTCAGGATCTAAATCAAGAAAAGCTCAAAATGTCGCATCAGTAACACTAATATTCGATAACTCTGATAAATACCTACCACTTGATTATACTGAAGTATCAATAAAAAGAAGAGTATATAGAGATGGTACTAATGAATATTTTATTAATGATGAGAAATGTAGACTTAAAGATATAACTGATTTACTACTAGATACAGGTATTGCTAAAGAATCATTTAATATTATCTCACAAGGTAAAGTAGAAGAAATTATTTTAAATAAACCTAGTGATAGAAGAGTAATATTTGAAGAAGCTGCAGGAGTACTTAAATATAAAAGAAGAAAAGAAGAAACTATAAGAAAATTAGATAGAACTCATGATAATATGAACCGTGTTAATGACATAATAAGTGAATTAGAAACACAAGTAAATCCTTTAAAAGAACAAAGAGATAAAGCATTCGGGTGACGGTTCCAGGAGAAACCGTCCCCGGTTTTGCCTCATATCATCGGG
>CAZFGE010000006.1:11833-17922 GCA_964518415.1 uncultured Muribaculaceae bacterium | reverse complement strand
CGAGCAATATTAGAAATTGGTATATATGAACTTATATATACACAAACACCTGATATTGTATGTATAAATGAAGCAATTGAACTAGCTAAATTATATAGTGATGATTCTGTAAAAAATATGATAAATGGAGTTTTAGACAAAATATATCATAATAAGTAGGTGATAAAATGACTGATAAGTACTTAACAGTAACAGCTTTAACAAGATATATAAAATATAAAATTGAATCTGATATCAATTTAAAGAAAGTATATCTAAAAGGAGAAATATCCAATTTTAAAGCTCACTCAACAGGTCATTTTTATTTTTCAATAAAAGATGAAAATAGTATTATAAAAGCAATTATGTTTAAGAGTAATGCCTCTAAATTAGGATTCGTACCAACTGAAGGAATGAAAGTGTTAGTGACTGGTTCTATAAGTGTCTATCCACAAGGTGGTACATATCAAATATATGTGGAAGACTTAATAGAAGACGGGGTAGGAAACCTTTATATTGCTTTTGAAAAATTAAAAGAAAAACTATCAAAAGAAGGATTATTTGATAAAAAATATAAAAAACCGATACCTAAAATTCCTGAGAAAATTGGTATTGTAACTGCTCCAACAGGTGCTGCTATAAAAGATATAATATCAACAATAAGACGACGATTCCCTTATGCAGAGACATATCTTTTTCCAGCTTTAGTACAAGGCGAAAATGCTCACTTAGATATTATAAAAAAAGTGAAACAGGCAGAAACTTATAACTTAGATGTTTTAATTGTAGGGCGTGGCGGTGGCTCATTTGAAGATATGAACTGCTTTAATAATGAAGAGTTAGCGCGTCTTATATTTAGTTTGAATACACCAGTTATATCTGCAGTAGGACATGAAGTAGACTATACAATAATAGACTTTGTAGCTGACCTTAGAGCTCCAACACCAACAGGTGCTGCTGAGATGGCTGTACCTAATGTAGCTGATGTTTCAGCAAGTATAAATCAATATAAAATTAGATTGTCAGAAAGTATTAAGAAAAAAGTTAAGATGAATACTCTTAAGTTAGATGCTTTAAAAAATTCATTTGTAATTAAAAATCCAATGTTGATGTATAATGTTAAAGCGCAAAACTTAGATAATTTAATAGATAATTTGAATAAAGCTATGCTAAATAAAATTGATAAAACAAAGATAAGACTTAACGAAATCAAAAATAATTACGTTTTAAAAAATCCTGATTTATTATACAAAAAGCATATGGATAAATTAAATAATATAATTGAAAAACTAGAACTTTTAAACCCAATTTCAATGTTAAAAAAAGGCTATTCACTAACTTATTTTAATGATAAAGTTTTAAGTAGTATAAATAATGTAAAAGAAAATGATAAAATAAATGTAAGACTTTCAGATGGATATATAAATGCTAAAGTAGAAAAGGTAGGTGATTTAAATGGAAAAAAAGATTAAATTTGAAGAAAAAATGAAAAATCTAGAAGAGATTATAAATGACTTAGAAAATGGTGAAATTGATCTAGATGAATCAATAGAAAAATATACTAAAGCAATGGCTCTTGTTAAAGAATGTGATAGTGAGCTTAAAAATGTAGAAGAACAAGTAAGTAAACTTGTCACTGAATCAGGTGAAATAAAAGATTTTGAAATTGATGAATAAAATACTTTTTATGAGTATTTTTTTTGTTTTTTTTAAAATACTATTAATGTAGTCTTAAAAAGGAGATGGTGATTTTTTGAAAAAATTTAAAATTTCATTAATCCTTATACTTCTAATATTTAGTATGCCAAATTGTGCTTTTGCTTATTCAGATTATATTATTCCTGGTGGAGAAAATATTGGAATTGAGATAGAGACTAATGGAGTTATTGTTGTTGGAACATATGAAATTGATGGTGTAAACACAGCATTTGCATCAGGAATAAGGAAAGGTGATATTATTGAAAGTATCAATGAAAAAAAGATTACTTCAATAAATGATCTTATAGATAGTATAAGTATAGCGGATAATAAAGTTAATATATCATTAAATAGAAATGGAAAAAAATATTCAACAACACTTCGAATTAAACAGGAAAATGGTATTTTTAAAACTGGCTTGTATGTAAAAGATAGTATTACAGGAATTGGTACTTTGAGTTATATAGATCCTGCGACAAAAATATACGGTGCATTAGGTCATGAAATACAAGAATCCAATACTGGAATTATGCTTGATGTAAAAAAAGGACATATAAGCCCTTCAACAGTAACTAAAATAGATAAAAGCTATGTTGGAATTCCAGGAAGTAAAAATGCTACTTTAGATAATTTAAAAAATGGTATAATAAATAAGAACACCAAAAACGGAATATTTGGTTTATATAGTGATTCTTTACCTAATAAAGACAAGTATAAAGTGGCTAAATCATCAGAAATACAATTGGGTAGTGCAAAGATTTTGACAGTTGTAGAAGGTAAAAACATTAAAGAATATAGTATAAATATTATAAAAATAGATAAGTCTAATTCGGATAATAAAAATATTTTATTTGAAATAACAGATAAAGAACTTTTAGAAAAAACAGGTGGTGTTGTTCAAGGAATGAGTGGTTCACCAATTATTCAAGGAGACTACATAATAGGAGCAGTCACTCATGTTGTTGTTGATGATCCAACTAAAGGCTATGGTATATTTATTACTAACATGTTAGAAGAAGGAGAAAGAGACTAAAGTCTCTTTTTAATTTAAAAATCCTGTGTTATAATAAATATGTAAATTATATACTTAGGAGGATAATATGAAGAAAAGAGTTATAAGCGCTATTGTAGCACTATTAATATGTGTTCCAATGTTATTAGTTGGAGGACTTATATTTGATATGGGAGTTATTGTTATTGCTCTTTTAGGACTAAGAGAATTTTTACACGCAAGAGAAGCAAAAAAAGAACTTCCAATGTTTATTGATTTTATATCATATATTGTTTTAGCTCTTTTGGTAGCTTCTGGAATCAATACAAATAGTCTGGTTTTAAACGTTGATTTTAGAGTTATTTCAGCTTTAACAATGGTATTTTTAATTCCTGTTGTTTTATATCATAATAGAGAGTTATATAGTGTCACTGATGCATTCTATTTAATAGGTGGTGTATTTTTCTTAGGAATTAGTTTTTCTTTATTCATAATTTATAGAAATATTAATATACTATTATTGATATATTTATTTATAATTACCATTATTACAGACACTTATGCATATATAATGGGTAGACTTATAGGAAAAAGAAAACTTATTGCTGAGGTCTCTCCTAATAAAACATGGGAAGGATTAATATCTGGTACTTTATTTGGAACTTTGCTTGCCAGTGTATTTTATATTTCAGTAATCAATATATATGTTAATCCAGCATTGTTAATTTTAATCACATTATTTTTATCAATCGTTGGACAATTTGGTGATTTAGTTTTTTCTGCTATAAAAAGATATTTTGGTATTAAAGATTTTTCAAATATAATGCCAGGACATGGTGGAATATTAGATAGACTTGATAGCATAATTTTTGTTATGCTAGGATTTGTTTTCTTTATTTCAATATTGTAAGGTGATAAAAATGACTATAATATATTTTATATTAGTTTTAACAATAACAGTTATGGTTCATGAATTGGGCCATTTTCTGTTGGCTAAAAAAAATGGTGTTTATGTTTATGAATTTAGTATTGGAATGGGTCCAAAATTAATTTCTAAGAAAAAAGATGAAACTGAATATTCACTTAGACTGTTTCCGATAGGTGGCTTTGTAAGTATGGCCGGCGAAGATATGGAAAGTTCTGATAATGTTTCGAAGGAACGTCAATTATGCAATAAAAACTTATGGGCTAGATTTACTACAATGGTAGCTGGTATAACATTTAATATTATTTTTGCAATTATTTTGTTATTTATTATAGGTTTAATTGCTGGAACGCCTAAGAATGATACAATTATATCTAGGATTGATGAGAATTATCCTATATATAATTCAACTATAAAAAAAGGTGATAGAATTATTAGGATTGATAGTAAACGAGTTAGCAGTTACGAAGATATAGCACTTGAACTTACAGTAAAATCTGGTAAGAATGTAAATATTACCGTTTTACATCCTGATTCGAATGAAGAAGTTGTTAATGTAAAACCAATATATACTGAAAGAGATAATGTTAAAGGATATTCTTATGGATTTTCACTTAATATTGAAAAGAGTAGAGGAATAATTAGCTCTATAAAATACAGTATTAAACAAACAGGCTTATTAATACGTCAAATGTATAGAATACTTAATTATTTAGTTACAGGTTCTTTAAGCATTGATAATTTGTCAGGACCTGTTGGAATCTTTAGTATAGTAGATCAAGCAAGTAAAACAGGAATTTTAAGTGTCATTTATTTAATTGCTTATTTATGTATTAATGTTGCAGTTATTAATTTACTTCCTTTTCCAGCTTTTGATGGTGGAAGAATATTATTTCTAATTATTGAAAAAATAAAAGGTAGTAGAGTTAATCCTAAAGTAGAGAATACTATACATGCGATTGGTTTTCTGTTTCTTATGCTATTGATGATTTTTATCACATATAAAGATATTTTAAAAATTTTTACAAAAAATTAAAAAAAATTAAAAAAAATTAAAAAAGGTGCTTGACATTATATGAAATTCTAGTATAATTAAAAGTGCCTACTAAATGCGGATGTAGTTTAATGGTAGAATAAGAGCCTTCCAAGCTCCTGACGGGAGTTCGATTCTCCTCATCCGCTCCATTAAGTAAGTTAAACTCAAGTATTCTATACTTGAGTTTTTTTATGTTCGAACTCCCGACAGAAGCTTAAATAGGAAGGCACTTATTCAATATATTGAGCATCTTCCATGCATTTAGTATTTTTATATTCAATATAATCGTCAAATATAGAATACCATTTAATTTGGATTAAGAACCTGTCCTTGTTATATTTTGGATTGTAATTAAGACATCTATCCTTTGGTTGACAAAATAATGGGCCAAAATGTATGCCGGTAGAATAATAATTTATCTTTGATTTAATTATTTCTTTAATTTCATCACTTTTTAACCAAATAAAATTTTGAGCATCCCCGTAGACTAGAACATCAATAGCTAAATATGCATTTGTCCCCTTTAAAATAAAACGATCAACTATTTTATTTAATAAATCATTTGTATTAATAGCTACATTTATTTCATCAAGGTCTGCTTGATGTTCCTTTTTATATTCTAATCCCGAAAGTCTTTTTTTACCACTTCCATTTGTTGTTCCATCAGCGTAATGATATTTTAAATATTTTTCAATAAGTTTTTCATTAATGTTATTTTCTATTAAAAAATGTATAAATTCGCTTATAGGCTCGGTATGAATAGAATTGTTAATGCCTTTTTTTATACTAACTCTTTTTACAATATCATCTATTTTGATATATATGTCGGTTTTAAAATTATATTTACATTTCCAAGCTCTAATATAACTTAGTTTTTTGACTTTTCCAAATAAATCTTCAATAAAATCTTGTTGTAATATATTTAAATCACAAAAACGTTTATTGTTAAAACTTTCAGCAAATTCAATTTCATTATCAATGCCAGGATTTTTGTAGTACACTTTATCACCTCCTTCTACTAATATCATTCGCTAAAAAATTCAAATTTCCTTTTTATTTTTAGTATTTTTTTAAATTTTTTAAAATTTCTTTAATAATTATGATAAAATTAAATAGGTGATAATATGATGAAAATTGATTTTGAGAAATTTGTTGAATATCATAATAATCCTAATAAAGAATATAGTGTTAAAGAATTAGAAGAGATTAGAGCAAATGAATTTGCAATGCATTTATTTTGTCCTACAATGTACGTTTTAGAGGAGTTTTTAGCACTCAACATAGATTTTGATAATATTTATAACTTATCTAATTATGAACGATTAAGATTTTATAGAATATTACAAAAAAGATTTTTAGTTCCAATGGATGTAATAACCCTAAAAATCGATGAATTATGTGATAAATACCGAGGATTCGCCTAAGCCTAGTTTCTTAAAGGCGGTTCCAAGAACGCCGTT